>JAWABT010000001.1:0-19908 GCA_038884515.1 Candidatus Woesearchaeota archaeon
TTCCGATGAATATTGTTATCAAGCCGCCGAGCAGGAATCCTGTTGCTATCCACTCGCTTATGTCTTTTTTCTGCGGCAGTAATAATCCAATTGCAATTGCTATCAAGCCAAGTATTGATGCGAGTATGAAGAATTTAAGGTTGTGTTTTTCTTTTGCAGCGTCATAGTCTCTCTGGCAGTAGTCGCAGGTTACTTTTGTTGGGCATCCTTGCGAGTCGTACTCGTAGTAGTAGTTTCCGCCTTTTTCGCATATTGGCTGCTCTATTTTAGAGCAGTTTATTGGTTCTGCGCGCAGGGGGCTTGGTACTGGCACCATCATTCTTGCACAGTAATCCTCATATTCTGGTCCAGGATAGATTGCATCTATCAGGCTGTATGAGAATATTGCGTAAAGAACTCCGACAAGGAATATTATCAGTATTTTTCTTGCGTCAAACATTTTTAACTCCGTTAACAATGAACCGTATACAGTTTACTTTTTGCCGAACAAACTAATTGCCGATGACATTACGGTAAACGGCGAACGGCAAACTCATTTCATCTTCTTTGTTATAAAGATGTCTTTTTTGCATTTACTGCACTGGAATTTCAATGCATCAACAGTTACATCTTTCTGCTCTTCCTCGTCAAACATCTTTATTTTTTTTCTTTTGAAGGACATCTGGTGTTCTCCTTCAAACCCGCAGTGTGGGCAGGTGTATTGTATGTTTGCAGTTAAAGTGTCTTCGTATGCCCCTTTCTCAATTGTGTGTCCGCATTCTGGGCAGATGTATTCTTTTGCTCTTATCTTGACTTTTCCAGAGGCGTCTTTTGGTTTTCCCATGAGTGCTTTTCCGCACTTTGGGCATTTTTCCCTGAAGACCCACGCGACTGCTTTTCCTTTCTCGCCAAGCTGTCTTCTTGTGAAGTAAACGCATTCGTCCATAGATTCAGGGAATCTCAAACTCATGATTAACACCTCTGTTTTTTTAAATGGTTTTCTTTTTTTGTATTTAAGCATTGCGGTTAATATTAATGCTCTCTGGAAGCTCTAATTTCATCATCCCGTAAGAGTATTCTTTTTTTATGCTTTCAACAAAATCCTTGCTGAAGTATTTTAGCAGTTTTCCTTTGTTTTGAGGGCTTGCCAGTCTTTGCGAGAATTCTGCATGCGGCAATTCTTTAATCAGCTCATTAATTATTATATCAAGTCCTTTTGTAAAGTTTTTGTCAATGCTGCAGTCTCCGGGAATTTCTTTTTTATTGACATAAAGTGATATACGCATGTCCTCGCCAAGCTGTATTGCATTATTTTTTATTTTTGATGGTATTATTATTCTTCTTGGCGCGTATAGCGGCTTGCAGAGTGCAGAGTCATGAACTGGTGCGTAAAGAATTTTTTGCCAGACATGGTAGCATTTTGTCGGCTTGTCATCTGCGCACAGGCTGACTTCACAATCATTTTTGTTGTCTGGAACAAGTATTCTGCAGAACAAGCGTATGTCCAGCGGATCGTGTCCATTCTTTCCTGCCCTAAGGCCTGATAAGTTGCCATTCGAAGTTTTTGTTTCTCCTGAGTATCTTGCTCTCTTGTCCTGATACCAGTTTTGTGCAGATCGTCTTCCTCCCATATCATAAAGAAAAAAGTAATCTGTTTTTAAAGCTGATGTTAGAGCAGGGGCAGTTTCAATTCAAGATTAGAATAAAGCACAGGGGTCTTGCTTTGCAGTGCCATCTCAAGATAGCTTTCATTGAATTCTTTTTTCAGTGTCCATATCAGGTTTTGGGAAATCTCTCTTTGCTCAAGTTCTTCTGTTTTCAGCAATTCGCGGATTTTGCCTGTAAGCAGTTTTAGTTTTCTTTGCTCAGATTGCCCAAGAACATCAGTTATGCTGCCGTTATAAGATATGCTTGCTTTTCCAAATTCTATCTGTTCTTTTTCTTTTTTTATGGGAATAATGATTTTTTTTGGAACAGACTGCATGTAGAAAAGGTCTCTCCATCCAATGACTTTTGACTGGCATTTTGCGCGTATGCTTGCGCCGCCTGAAAAATATCCGTCATTTTGAACAAGCAACATTCTGCATGGGACAGTTACGTATTTGGAGAATTCATTGCGTCCTGCACATCCTGCCTTTTTATCAGGATTGTGCGTTCTTGCAGGATTACGCCTGTACATATCTTCCATGATTTGCTTGGAAAAATCAATTATTTTTAAAGGTTAGGGAAAAGATTTTAAATCCCTCCTTCTAGATACATTAATATGCCAATAAGCTATCAGCAGAAGTGCGCCAAGTGCAGGAAGAATTTTGTTACGGTTACATGGCGGCAGAAATTTCCTGTCTGTTATGAATGCCAGAAAAACGAGCTTAAGGGGGAGATTAAAGACCCTAAAATGAAATCTATGTTTGATATTCCTGAAGAGTATTATAAAGAAAATCTTTTCCTGAGAGATATAAAGTCAAATTATCTTGCTTTCGGAAAGTTAAGTGAAAAACAAATAGAAGCTTTTAAGAAAACAGTGAAAAAAATAAAGGAAAAGAAGGAAAAAGGGGAAGAAAAAGGCAAAAATATAAAAATAGAAGAATCAGTTAGTGAATAAAAAGAGGTTAGGATGTGAGTATCAAGAGCATTTTTACAATCAGGGAGAGTGACAAGCATTTTCTTCTTGCTCTTATTGCAGTTACGGGTGTTGTTTTTTTCTGGAGGGGCCTTTGGGGAGTTCTTGACATCACGCCGATTCTCAGTAATTTTTTTGTCTCGCTTGCAATAGGCCTGGCAATAATGACTTTTTCAGGGATAATATACAGGGAGTTTATGCCTGAGGAAGAGCCATTGACGCCAGTCATAGATATTATCAAAGATATATTCAAGAGTCCGATTGAAGAAAGAAAGCAATGCATAATAGAATATTACGATAGTTTGATGAAAGCTCATAAGAAAATAGCGCACACAATCATAAAGAAGCTGGAACATGATTATGCTGTTATTGAGCAGAAGGGGGAAGAGTTCTTTATACCTATTCACAGAATACACAGGATACAGAAGAATGGCAAGATTCTTTTTGAAAGAAAAGGTGAAAAGAAAAGTCTTAAATGATTTTTTTAACTTCTATTGAAATCGCACGTTCATTAACACGAATATATCTTGGGCATATTGTATAAGGCAGCTTGTTTTCATCACAGTATTTTATTATCTGTTGTTTCTCTTCTTCACTTGAAAATTTCACAACAACATTTATCCCTCTTTTGTTTTTGTGGATTATCTCAAATTTTTTCAAGTCATTTTTTATTCGGGCAGTTATCTCTTCCCATTTCATCAGGCGCGCAAATAACTTGTCAATCTCTTCATTCAATGCTTCAAGCTTTTCTGAATCAAAATTGCCTTCAAATAAATAATCTTCATCGCAGGCAATGAATCCGCCATAGTGCAGGTTTACTGGCTTGTCTTTTCCAAAGCTTCCGAGAATAATATCTCCCATCCTTACAAGCTCTGTTCCTATCGAACCAGACGCATCATTAATGAGAAGGCATTTTTTCTCAGCACAGAGTTCAGCGATTTCTTTCATTGGTTGCTCTGCAAAATAGCCAGTCAAAGAATTTACCAGCAGGACTGTTTTTTCATTTGCTTTTTTTCTTAAATCTTCCAGGTCAATTATCCCATAATCTGTCTTCAGCTCAATTTTCTCGAGTTTTGCTTTTTTCGGGTAATCCCTGTATGTAAACCATCCTCCTTGGTCTTGTATCAAAACTTTCTCTTTGCCTAAAGTTTTCATAAATTTTAGGACATAGAGTATTGCGTGGTCTCCTGACTCAACTAATTTAATGTTTTTCTTGCCTGTTAATTCTTTTAGTTTTTCTTCTGGTTTCACAGTAAAAGGATATACAATAAAGTATTTAAAGGAATGCTATTAAAATGAGGTTATGGCAAAGTATATCAAGGTTTATCTTGTTCGTCATGGTAGGACTAATTGTAATGTCAAAAAGATTCATCAGGGAGAGAGGGCGATAAGATTAAATGCAGATGGAAGAAAGCAGGCAGAAAAAACAGCCGCGTTCTTCAAGAGAATTCATTTGGATAAAGTATATTGTTCTCCTATTTTTAGGACAATGCAGACAGCGCGCATAATTCTCAAGCACCATCCTGGCTTAGAGATTGTGAAGTGCGCCGGCCTCAAGGAAAGAAAAATGGGAAGCACAGTGGGCCTTACTGACAAGCAGCTCTGTAAAATAATTCCTGACCTTGAAGAGCAGTGGCAACGTGATGGTATAGATTGGCGCCCTCCTGGCGGAGGAGAAACCTTAAGAGAGGTATATGCGCGTGCATGCGTGATTTTCAAAAGATTAGTCAAAAAGCACAAGCCGGGTGACACGATACTGATGGTCACGCACGGTGGCATACTCAAGAGCTTGCTTCTTAATTTCAAAAAAATTGGGCCAGAAGGTTATCTCAAAACAAAAACGCCTGACAACTGCACAATCATCGAAGTTCTCTGGAATAAAAAGCCAATAAGAGTAAGGCACGTGATGAAATGACTTACTACGACGAAACATCAAAAGGATACAATGAACTGCATGGCGAGGAGCAGTTAAAGAAGTTAAAAATCATTGCAAAAGAGATTAAAATAAATAAATCAACTAAATTATTAGATGTTGGCTGCGGCTCTGGCTTGAGTGCAAAAGCGTTTGATTGTAATATCACGGGCATTGATCCTTCTGAACAACTGCTCAAGCAATGCCCTTTCAAAACAATAAAAGCATCTGCAGAATCTATTCCTTTTCCGGATAAATCATTTGATGTTGTTATAGCGGTTACATCCATACATAACTTCAATAATATAGAAGCAGGACTAAAAGAAATAAAGCGAGTAGGCAAGGGTTTGTTTGCTTTGACTGTTCTTAAGAAATCTCCCAAGAAAGATTCAATAATATCTCTAATAAAGAAGCATTTCAAAATAAAGAAAGAGATTGATGAAGAGAAGGATTTGATTTTCATCTGTTCTTAGAATCACTATGTAAGTCTCAACAGCTATTTTTTAAAAAAGGATAAATAACATTTAAATACAAGTTATATCTTCAGATTGCATCATGAAGTGCCCTGCGTTCATTAAAGAGATTACGTATAGTTTTCATCCGAAGCATCTCAGCAGGATGAGTAATGAGTCGTTCTGGCAGGCGTTTGGGTATGTTGCAAAGATTCTTGCGGTGGCTGTTGTGATATTGCTTATATTGTTTATTCCCCAATTTGGGCTTATCCCTAATTTTGTTTCAAAGCAGATTGCAAAATTTGATAACATAAAAGTTTCTGGAAATGTAAGCATGACTACTCCGATAAGGATTCCTGAAAGAGATCCCACATTAATTATAGATATGACTGAAAATCCTGTAAAGCCTGGTGCAGAACGTGTTTTGGTTACAAAAGAATATATGTACTATAGACTCTTTGGCGGTCGCCAGAGAGTGGAAACAAAAGATCTCAAGGAGCCGACTGAGAACAGGCAGATAGTAAGTCAAGTGCTTGCAATATTGTTCATATTCATTTTACCGTCTATTGTATTCTATCTCTATCTTGCATTAATGATAAAATACATGATTCTTATTTTCCTTGCAGGCACGATAATCTTCTTCCTTCTAGACCTAACTCATTACAGGCAGAGCTGGTGGCGAATGATAAAGCTTAGCTGCTACGCATCTACAATAGTAATAGCCGCAGAAGTCATCTCAGTACCATTAAGCACAGAGTGGCTTATCCCATTATTTGCCATCGCAGGCATCAATATATATTTTGTAGGCACATTGTTGCTCTTGATTTTCACAGGAATTGCTGCAATCTCAGTATATCATATAGACGAACGAAAGCATTAAATAGAGCCGGTTTTTCTTTTCAAACATGGAAGATAATAATCTTGAGAATATTGTGAAAGACAAGGCAGTTGTCAAATGCTATCTTAAGGGAATGATAGAAGACAAGGCATTAATACATGTTGATATTAACGGTGAGAACCATATTTTGTTCTATCCAAAAAAAGAGCTGGAGGATGCTGGAATAAAAGAAAGAACATACTTCAAGATAGTTCCATATAAAGAAGAGGATACTGATAAAATAATACTGCAGTTTGTTCCAAGCCAGGAAAATTCATCTAATAATGAAGATTATGCATCAACAACAAGAATTAGTGTTGGAAGTTGGTGGCATAAGCAGAAAAATTAATATATCTCAAACTAAATTCTAGTTTTTATGAATGCTGAAACAGCAAAAAAAGTAAGTGCGCTGGCAAAAAGTCTTAAAGACCTTCACATGGCTGCTTCTATGGAAGAAGCGTATAAGAGAGCAAAAGAGATAATTCTTGGGACAAAAAGCGAGAAAGATGAAAAGAGCATCTCAGAGATGATGAGAGAGGCAGAGGAAAAAGAGAAAAAAGAATTAAAAAAAATAGGGAAAGAAGAGGAAATAATAATCAAGGAAGAGAAAACAGAGCTGCATGAATTAAAAGAGGCGCTTGAAGAAGAGGAGAAAGAAATCAATGCGATGGAAAAAGATTTGAATGAAATCAAAGAAGCAGAAGAAAAAGAACTCAAAAGCCACAAAGATGAGAAAGAGGAGCTTAAAGAAGTAGATGAAGAAATGGAAGAAATAGAGAAAGATGAGGAGCTTGTTGAGGAAAACATAGATATTGCAGAAGAGGTCCAAAAAGAATAAAATTTAATAAAGAAAAAATCAGGGATGCAAATGCAACATGGCAAAAAAAATCATTAAAACACCTGCGCAACGAAAAGAATCTCCCTGGCTCATAGCGCTGGCAATTATTGTTTTGGCAGCAATAATAATCTTATTTATAATAAAGATGCAAACACCTACAGGCAGGGCAACAACGGGGTGGGCCACGACAACCCTTTCTGTTTCCCCAATCTCCAGCGGCATGGTGCTTGCAATTACAGCGGCAGCAATGTTGTTGATTGCAATTTTTGCGGGCATTGGAAAGAGAGAATTCTGACTAAAAAACAAAACAATAGACTTTAAAGTATACACTACAAAATATATATTAAAATACCACAATATTTATATATACTGTGACTACTTTGGAGTTAATAACAAAATTTGGTGGGGGTATTACTATGAAAAAAGCACTAGTTATTGTTTTGTTAGTAACGCTATTGGCTATGTTCGCAACAGGTGCGTCAGCAATTACTGTTGGGAGCGCAACAATTGGCGGTGAGAAGCAGGAAAGGACTAGCAATGTGACAACCACGTTCACAGTAACAAATAATGGCACCACAAACCTGATTGGCGTGACAGTCAGTACAAATGCAGATGGAAAATATGGCATTATATTTACTCCGCAGACATTTAACTTGACTGCAGGAGAGACAAAAACAATAACAGTACAGGGAAACATTCCTCTGGATTTTCCTGCTGTTGAATCAGATTCCTCAAAATCAGATTATCTCGAGCCAAAAGCATTTAAGATTGGAGACATAGTCGTAAATGACGGGTCTTCAAGCACAAGTGCTGACTTAAAAATGCAGGCGATGAACCATTTAAGGATAAAAAGCGCAACATTCTATTGTGGGGACAAGTCAACAAGGCTCAGTGACAATGCAAAAGTTAGTAATCTTAAGCCAGATACAAATGGCTGCTATGTCTCTATGACTGTTGAAAACACGTTCAGGGAAAATTCAGAGATAGAGTTTGATACAGTTGATGTTGAGATACAGGTTGATGATGAGGATTTCGATGTTTTTGAGACCTCAAGCATTGACGGCCTGCCTGCTGATGAGAATGATGAGGTAGACTCAGATGATTTAACATTTGATATTGATGAAGAAGTGAAAGACAGGACATACACAATGGCACTCAGGATTTTTGGAAATGATGACAATAACGCATTCCATGGAGTTATCTGGAACATTAAGCTGGATGTCGTGAGGGAGACATATGACATTCAAATCAAAGATGCAAAAATGAGTCCTGTTAAATTTGATTGCAAAGGTGGCACACTAAAGCTTGATGCAACAATAATAAATCTTGGAAAGAAAAATGATGACGAGGTAGCAGTAGAGGTAGATATACCAGATCTCGGAATAAATTCCAAGAAAACAAACATCGACCTTGACACAGATGACTCAACAGGAGTTTCATTCGCAATCAAGATACCTGAGAGTGTGGCAGAAGGAATACACCCTGTTAACATGAACACCTATTTCAAGGGAACTGCATTGAGCAACACGAAGACATTTGAATTAGTTGTTGAGAAATGTGCAGCAGAGTCTGTGAAAGAGGAAACACCTATTGTCACACCAACAACACCCACAACTTCAACAATACCGGCAGGAGCAACACCTGCAGCACCAAGAGCAAGAATAAGCACAGAAGATAGCGGATTCAAAGAATCAACAGCATACCTATGGTTACTTGGAATAGTTGCAGTTGTTTTGGCAGTGATAATAATAACAATAGTAATTGTCTTCTTCGTAAAGAAGAAGTAAATTTTTTATTTTTTACTTCTTATTCTTTTATTTTTAATAAAGTATTTAAATTAAGAATTCTTAATGATAACCATGGTGCATGGTGAAGAAACTCAAGAAGATTTACAGCAGATGATAGAAGAAGCATTTAGCAGGCTTGAGAGTAAGCTGAAAAGTAAAAGATATGTATGCGTGATTGAAAAAGACAAAAACCAAAAAATTCAGCGCGAAGGCATTATTAAAAACTATCAAATTGATAAAAAATCTGGAAAAGTCAGCATACTGGCAGATGGATATTTCTCTGACGAAGGATATCGCTCAGGAAATATTTTAGAGGATGCAGATATTTTAGACATTGAAGAGCTAGAGGAAATTCAAAATGCAAAACTTCTTAGTGATGAAAAGTCAATTGAAATATGTACATATAGTGAAATTAAAGTTAAAGAACAAAATACAAAAACAAAAAAAGAAATAAAAGATATGTTGGAAAACATGTATACGTTAGAAGACAGATACAATACCCATTTAGACAGCCGCGCGCCTTTTGAAATGATGGACCTATTAGAGCAAGCAGATAAAATGCATTTAGAAGAATGCCCATGGACATTTGAAATATACGAAAAGGAAATTAATATTTCAGAATATGTACGCGAACTAAAGAAAAGATATTCTCCTGAAAATTACTTTGATGATGAATTTTTTTCTGATAAAGAAAACACAAATAAAGACTCTCCTGATACAGGCACTAATTACTGTGATGGCACAATTGAGGATTATTAAATAAGATTTCTGCCTTTCGGAATTTCTGTAAACTTTTCGGGAAAAAAAACAGATTCCCAAAGTTCTTGCACTTTTTCTGAAAAACTTCCAAAACCGCCGGTAAATCTCCGGATTTTTCTCAGAAAAGTATATTTAGAAAGGAATTCTAAGAAAAATCAAAGAAAATTAAAAAAGGTGATAAAAAAAATGAGAAAAACAAAATTATTGAAAATATTGTTTTTATTGGTGTTCATGCCAAAATTAGTTTCTGCTGTCTACATCAGCCAAGTCCTGTATGATCCATCCAGCAGTGAGATTACAGGAGAGGCCATCGAGTTCTACAACCCCTTAAATACAGATGTGGATATCTCTGGCTGGGTCATTGCAACAGAGACCTCTCAGAGAGATGCAGTGATTCCAGCCAATTCAATCATCAGGGCAAATGGATACTTTTTGCTTGCAGATGAGGGTTGGAATACAACAAATTCTTCCTGGAGAAATGCAGACTATGAAGAAAAGATAACAATGAATAATGACAACAGCGGAATTGCATTGAAAGATGCAAATGGAACTATTATTGATGCTGTTGGCTGGGGTAATGCGAGCGGGATAAGCAACAACCTGTATGAGGGAACTCCTACAATTGATGTAAGCGAAGGCAAGGTCTTGCTTAGAATAAAAGACACAAATAACAATATAGAAGATTTCATAGAAGCAGATCCTGACTTCAGTGATCCTAATGCAATAAGAGTCTCTGTTAACGTGTCAGATAACAGCTCGGCAGGAGAGGTTTCGTCTGCAAGGATTATGATAGATGATGATTCAGGAGAAGAAGGAACGCAAATAAAGCCTGTGAGCGGTGGAAAAAAACAGGTGAAAATAGTTGTGGTCGCTCCCAACGGGGCGACCGCGACTTTCCTTAACCAGACAATTGAGTTTGATGAGGTTGATGAAAATACTTACGAAGGATTTCTTTTGCTTGACTCGTCTCTCGCTCCAGGAAAATATAAAATAGATATCAATGATGGCCAGGAGCAGATTGAGTTTGAGTACCTTCCGCTAAAGGATTTCAGGATTAAGGCAAACAAGATAAGCTTCAATGCTGTGCCTGGAAAGGAAACAATAACTGAGCAGGCAGTGAGAATAAAAAACACAGGAAATGTTGAATTAAGTTTTGCATTTGAGAGTTCTGGTCTGAAATCAGGCAATAGCAGCATCTCATCAGACAATTTGAAAATAAGCAGGGATAAGAATAATTTCTATGAACTTGGCGAAGGCATAATAATAAAGCCAGGAGAGGAAGCAAACCTTTACTTCAGTTTGTTCGTGCCTAAAGGAACAAAAAAAGGAAGTTATTCATCAATTGTGAGCTTAAAGGTAGAAGAGGATTAATTTTTTATTTCCTATTCCTGAAGCAAACCAGGCAGGAAGGCTTTATCCAGCACTGTTCGCACTGGCAGTGCTGTTCGTATTTCTTGCCAAAGCAAGGGTCATTGACTAGCTTCAGCATCTTGACACTAAGTACTTGTTGGGTCCTTACCCCTATATCTGTATTATTGTTCTTCACTCCCATTCCTCTATTAAATACTAAGGGGTATATAAAACTTTTTATAATTTATATAAGAAATGGCGTCTCTAAAAAGTAATTAATTTTTTATGGAATTCTTTGAGTTTTGCATTGTTTTTATCCATTTTTGCATTGCATTCGTCAATAAGTGCAGAAAGGTAAGAGTCATCAACAAGCAATTTTCCTTTTTTCATGACTATAGTTGATACATTCTCTGTGCTGACTATCTCGACTATATATCTTTTATTCACTGTTATCATCCCTGTTCTCTTGAAGCCTGTATTTTTTGCAAGGTTGACAAGATTTTCTGCATCTTTGATTGTTTTGCAGCAAACATGAAGTATCATTCCTTCTGCTTTGAGCCAGACATCTTTTTCAGACCTGAGAGAGCTTTTAACCTCATTCAGGCTTGTCTTATTATGAGTCGCAAGAAGCCATTTTGACTCGTCTTTTCTTCCTGACTCTGGAATCTCTATCAGCACAATCCTTCCTGAGCATGAGCTTGTTGTGTAATAGTTTTCTTTGGAATTGATAATGTCAACTATTTCCTGTATTCCTTCATCTATCTCTCCTTTTTTTGACTTGTCTATCTTTCCTAGAATATTTTTCTTGTCAAGGTCAAAACTCATTTTCGTGCAAAATAATCAGAAGATACTAATCCGTAGATGAAATCATCATAGTATTTGCCGTCTTTCTTTATCACTTCTTTTCTCCTGCCTTCGCGCTTGAACCCTGCTTTCTCAAGCACCCGCTGAGATGCGATATTCTCAATAAAGGTATTTGCATAAAGCCTGTGAAGCTTCAGCTCATCGAATGCAAAACCCATCAGCAGCTCAAGCGCCTCTGAGGTTATCCCTTTCCCCCAGTATTTTTTGCCAAGCCAATAGCCGACTTCTGCTGAATCGTGCTCTTTATCAATCTTGCATATGCCCATCCCGCCAATCACTTCTTTCTTGCTCTCTTTTAGCACGATTCCTAATTCATATCCTCTTTTCTCTTTTATGTTCTCATTTGCATGCTTTACCCACCACACTGCATTTTCCATCGTATATGGATATGGTATTGTGAGGGTACACTTGTAAATATCAGGATCGTTTATGTTCTCCTGCAGCGATTTCTCATCGCCTTTCTTGAATTGCCTTAAGATAATTCTTTTTCCAACAAGTTGTATTGCCATGAAAATAGAAAACGTTTTATTCTTTAAAAAGCTATCTTCCTTCAATGATTCTTTCCATCTCTTTTACAAATGCCCTTGCTTCTTCTTTATACTGGTCATATTCTTTTCCTGTTATTTTCTGTATTTCCCTGTGGGTTATTCTTTTGCTGAGTGTGTAGAAGAAGTCCATTGTGTCTGCTGCTTTTTTTGAAGCCAGTTTTTTCTTGACTAGTTTCTCGTATATCATCTTTGCTATGTGGCTCGGTGTCGGAGGCACTTCCCCTACTTTCATAAGCGCAGCATGTGCTGCATCGACAACAGCCCAGTAGAGGTCCAGTGTTGCCTGCAGTATGTGCCAATCTGCATTTGTGAGTGTTGCAGGCGCTCTTGCGAAATAGACATATATGCTTTCTTTTGTTGGCCTTATTCTGCCCTGGAAAAGCAGCATCTGCATCGGCTCAAATATCCCCACATCATGCAATGGCACCCCATCCCTGAGCATATTGACTGCAAGAGGGTCTCCATTCCTGACATATTCCCAGAAGTTCGTCAGCTTCATTGTCGTAATATGCAGCCTCTTTGATATGTCTGCTGCAATTCTCTCTGTTATCACCCTGTATGCCTGAACTACCTCTGGACTTAGCACGAGAGTGAGGTCATTTATAAGCATCAATACGTCGATATCTCTTTCATATAGTGGTTTTTCTCTTCTTGCTGTGCTTCCGAAGAGTATTGCTGCCTTTAAGAAGTCTCCAAGCTCTTTTTGCATCTGGTCAGCGAACTTTTTTGCTATCTTGTAATCATCGCCAGAATAGTTTCTTATATTAGGATGCTCACGCTCTTTTATTTTAAAATCCATATTTAGTCCTTATTTGAGTGTCTAATATAAGGTTTTGTTATCACTAGAAAGTAACTAAAAAACCGAAAGCTTTATAAACTCCCTTCACCTTATAACCATAACAATGGCACAAACCATTAATGGTCGTTAGTAAGGGCATAGCAAATCCCCCTACCTAACCTAAGATTTCTAAGCCCTACTAACTGACTTTTATTTTTTCTAAGAATTCTAAACTTACTCAAAGGCATACTCAAACCAAAGGTTTTCGTAGCCTTTCTCGTTTCACTCGAAAGGTATTTCAGACCAGGGCTTATACTCTCCAAAAGGAGGTGTGTATGAGCCAAACATCTGTCTAGGGGAATATTGTCTTCCAATATAGCTGCTTTGCATGTCGCGAAACCCTTGTGGCCTTGTTCCTGGTCCGTATTTGCTCTCGAAGGGGGCATTGAATGCCCTCCAGGTCTCTACAAGAATTCTGCCTTCGTCAAAGTTTTCCTCATCGTGCCCTTCTGAGACCATGAATCCTTTGAAGCCCTGCCTCTTGAATTCTTTTGCTGCCTCAACAACAGGGAATATTCCCTGCCCAGGAGGGTTGTGGCCGTGTGCAGCTGACATGCTATTAACCAATTGTATTGAGCCGACAATATCGTCTTTTGCAAGCTTTTTTATCTCTTCCATGTACCATTTGTTGAATTCTTTGACTCTCTCGTCATATGGAAGGTCTGGCCTGAAGTTTTTCAGCCACATTCCCATGTGTGAGGTATCAAAGCATCCTTTGATGTGTGTTTTTGCTTCTTTCATTGCTTCTTCTTTGCTTATTTTTGGGTCAAAATAGGGGTTTGCTATTATTTCGCCTGTAAGTGGGTCTTTTATTTCCTTAGATGTCAGGAGTTCAACCATTTTTTTTCTTGCTTCTTTTATTAGTTCTGCAAATTCAGCTGGGTGTCCTCCATAATACGTGGGCCATCCGAGCTCTGGTCCGATAGAAACAGGGTTTTTTGCATGGATGTTGTTGTGAGTTTCTTGTCTTGCCATTGCTCCTGCTTCTGCGTAGCCGAAAATAGAGCATGCTTTTGCGAATTCATTTAATGGTTTTACATGTTTGCTTAGTTCATTTAGTTCTTTTATTCTAAGCATCACGTTTTCATAGCTTTTTCTGTAGTTTTCATAAGAATCCTTTGCTTCTTCTAATTGTTTCTTTAATATTTCTTTCTGCTTGGCAAATTTTGGGTCATCAATCTTTGCTTTCAGCTGTTCAATAACATTCAAAGAAGCGAAAGTGTGCTCTTTATAATACATTAAGTTAGATGCTGCATCTTTTCTTTTGTTTTCAAAATACTCGTCTATTATCAAAAAGCTGGGTGGTTTGTTATTTTCTTCTCCCCATTTAACAAAATCACTCCATTTCCAGACAGGAAGCTCAGATACTGATTTAATTATTTGCCCATTCTCGTCTCGTATAACAAATTTCCTTGTGCTTAAATCATATTCAAATCTTTTTCCTGTTTCTTTATCAAAAGTTATTGGCATCCTCTCTAAGTCATGTATCGAATGGCTATCAACAATTTTTCCGCTTCTGTCGTCTACAAAGTGGATGGTCGGCTCTGTATCGTCCTTGAATAATTGCCTGCCTGTTTTTGGATCTATTTTGTTCCATGATGCATCAATGAGCGGCCTCGGAAACTCAAATGCAACAATATCAACACCGCCGCCTTCTGCTGTGTCTGCTGCGAATTTTATTGCATCTCTTACTTCTTCTAGGTGCTCTGTTTGTGTTTGTTTGTTGAATCTTCCGCTTTGATGGTCAAATCCAGAAAGATTAGTCAGCGACCTTGTTGGCAACTCAACGCCTACAAGTTTTGCCTCGTTTGCTTTGAATACCTCTCTTAATTGTTCTCTGACTTCTGGGCCGTATGCCTTTGGTCTCCCGCCGAAAGCAGACTGGTGCGGTTCTGAAAGCATTATCTGTATTCTGCCAGCGCCTCTCCTGATTGCTGCCTGGGCGGTCTGTATCAAATTCCTGAACCTTCCTGAAGGGTCTTTTTCAGGGATTGTCTGGCCGAGCTCTATCATAGGTATTATAGGTTCCTCTATGTTGGACTTTGCCTTTGGCTCCATCTCAACAGATTCGTGATAGTTCCTGTCCATTGGAGAATAGTATGCTGTATTGAATTCGACCATGTGTTTAAATATGCATTTTGAGTATTTAAAGCTTTGTGTGTTTTATGCCTCACTAGAAAAAGAGTTTAATTCAGTATCCCAACAACAACCCCTTTGATGTTTTCGAACCTCACTTTCCATGGGTCTGCGTAAATATTATTGTATCCTGTTGTTCTTGCGTACCACCCAAGCTCATCAAATCCTGTTTCTATAATTGCATGAACAATGATTTTGCCAACTGACTGCTCGTAAAATGATATGATGTCGCCTGTCTTCAGTTCATCTGGTGAATTCACTTTTTTTTCAATTGTGTGTGAGTTTTTGCTCAGTAGGGGTTCCATTGATTTTGTGTCTTCTACTCTGGCGTACATTAATCCTTCTGCGTGTATAACTAGTTTGTCTTTGTATAGCTGTATCTGGTCGCTCTCTATTCTGTCTTGAGAAATAGCTCTGCCTTCTGTTCCCCCAAATGCTGTTCTTGTTTCTTGCTGGAATGCTGCTGCAAACAGGACTCCCGAGCTAAACATAAGCATAGCAAAGACTATAATTGCATATTTCAAACTCAACCCCCTTTTGTTAATTTATCTGAAATTGCTTTTTAATTCTTTGTAACTATTCAAAAGTTTAAACAGTAGCCCAGTATACAAAACAATATATTTATATACTAATTGATTATAGCTTTTAGTATTAGACATAAATATATTTGAGGAGGAAAAAGAGGATGAGAAAGCAAATAGTTTTAGTATTAGCACTATTGTTGCTTTTGCCTGGTGCTCTGGCTTTTACAGTCAGCCTAGAGCCTAATGCAATGTATGAAACAAACACAGCAACTTTTAATGTCTCTGTTGATAACTTTGCAGGGACAGGAATCATCACTGACATTCTGCTGAACACAGGAATAATAACAGTTGATTCTGTGCAGGCATTTACCGGATGGTACAATAATTTTGCAGCTTATGAGGTTCATTGGTATGGCGGCACGATTGAGACGAACATGGCTCGAGCTCTTTTCCTCTTCACATCTACTCTTCCAAAAGTCAGTGCTGATACTGTAGTAAACCTCACAGGAACAATCACTTATCCAGATTCAAGTACAAATGATTTCATAATCAGCCTAAGCATCTTGAATGATGAAACTCCACCAGATGTGCACAGTTATTCTCCTAAGGATTATGCACGGGCTAACAAGGCAGACCAGGCTATTATCATAAATGCTTCTGACCTCGAGACAGGTGTTGATTCTGCAACTTATTCATTCAACGACTGCTCTGGAAGCAGCACAACAGTCACATTGGCATGCAATGCAGGTTTGTGTACTGGCACTGCTGATTTCTCTGCGTTTGATGATGGTGATTCAGCATGTTATGAGATTAAAGTGCTGAACAAGGCAGGAGAGACAAGGACAATAACAGGAACTCTGACGTTTGACGGAACAGCTCCTGTTGTGACATTAGTCAGTCCGATAAATAATGATTACGCAGGTCTGACAAGCACATTTGTTTTCAGGGCTTCAGATAACATGGCAGACGAACTTACATGCAGTGTTTCGATTGAAGGAAATGTTGTTTATACAGCAACTGCTGACAATGGCTCAGATGAGCAGTTCACTCCAGACTTTACAGGAGTCTCAGAAGGCTCTAATGATTGGAGCGTGCGCTGCGAAGACCGTGTTGGGCTTTCAACAACATCAGAAGATGACTTCACTTTTGATAAGACTCCGCCAGCGATAACACTTAATTCACCAAGCAATGGTTCAATAATAGGAAACAGAATGATTGATATTTCTGTCGCAGATAATGGTGTGGTTGACACTGTGAATTACAGCCAGTCGCTTGACACAGCATCATGGCCTGATGGAATAAACACTCTGACAGTTATTGCAGTAGACAAAGCAAGAAATGTAGCATCTGCAGAGTTTGTGTTCTATGTTGACAGGACTCCGCCCACAATAACTTTGATAATGCCTGTTGACGGAAGCACTTTTGACTATAATGCTGTGTTCTCAATAATGGCAGATGATAACTATGATTCAACACTTGACTGCGCAATTGAGACAGATGTCAATGCTTCGGCATCAGGAACAGTACAGGCAGGAATTGTATCCAACATATCACTGATACTTCCGCTCGGCAGCTTTGCGTGGTATGCAAGATGTGTTGATGATGCAGGCAATTCAGCATTGAGCGGGACATGGCACGGCACTGCTGTTGACATGACAGGCCCAATAATAACACTTAGCGATGTGAGGTATGTTGTACGCGGGCAGGACTTGAATGTAAACGCAAAAATTATTGACATCAGTGGTGTTGACAGCGCAAGCGCGACATTTGGCACAGATACAATTGCATTAAGCAATACGGGCGATGATTACACAGGAAAGTTCGCAATAGATGCAAGCACAGCCCTTGGCAATTATACATTCACAGTTGATGCAAAAGACACCAACGGATACACAAGTAGCGCTTCAGACACATTTGAAGTTATTGAGGGATATGTGATAACAATAAATGTACCTGCAAGCGTCACTCCAGGAGCATCTGTTTCTGTAACAGGCAGTGTTGTCAGGGACGATGGAGTAATACCCTCTGGAAGCGTGCTTATCGAATATGATGGCGGTAATGCAACAGTAGCTCTTGATGCATCAGGAACATTCAGTCACACATTCATTGCCCCAAGCACAGAAGGAAATTATGCTGTTAAAGTGAAGTACGAGACAGAAAGATTCGTCTATTCAAGGCAGAAAACATACGGTGTTGTTTCAGGCAGTGGAAGCAGTGGAGCCAGCAGGGGAAGAGGATACGAAGGTTACTCAATTAGTGTTGAGGGTGCTGGAATAACCCCCACAGTCCAGCCTGAATCGTCTCATAACAGTGAGCTGCAAACAGAAGATGAAGCATCTGCTTCTGAGCTTATGACAGAAGATGAGACAACTGTTGAAGAAATACTGCCTCCTGAAGAGCCAAGATCTCCTATCGTAGGCGGTGCTACGAGCGTGCTCGCTGTGCTTGGGAAAGCAGTCAAGTGGTGGATACTTCTGCTTGCGCTCATGAGCCTCGGGCTTGGAATGTATTATGCATTCAAGAACAGGAAGCCTGACTCTGACGGCAAAATTGACTGGGAAGGGTATTTTAAATAAAGATGGTGCTTGAGCAGTTCCTTGAAAATGTGCATGTGAAGAGGCATGCGTATTTTGTTATTTTTTTAAGCATGATTTATGTTTTTATTGCTTATGGGGTAGCATATCTTTTTTTCAAAGAATCAATGTCTCTTGTTGCTGTTTTTACTCTGACCATAATTCTCATTCCATCGCTGCATCACATTATCAGTTTGGAGGAACAGATTGAAAGGAAAAATGGCTTGAGGCATTTTTTCAGGAATCATGCAACAATTTTCAAGGTTTATTCCTCTGCTTTTCTTGGTATCCTGATTGGCTTCGGGGTAATAGGTGCTGTGTTTGATTCAGCTGACATCTATGCATACCAGATTGATTTCCTCACAAGGCAAAGTAGTATTGGGGCAAGTGCTATTTCAAAATTTGCATCAAACAGTTATGTGCCTTCTTTTACAGATGTGCTTGGATTGTTCAGTCAGAATATTAGCGTGATGCTTATCGCATTTGTGCTTTCTGTCTTTTATGGTGCAGGGGCTGTTTTCCTGATTGTGTTTAATGCATCAATGTTTTCTGCTTTCTTGTTCAGTTTCATGACAGCAACATCTAAAACAATTGCTTCTGTAAGTTTTATCCATTTCATTCCTGAGATATCTGGTTTTCTTCTTGCAGCAATATCAGGGGCGATTCTTTCTGCAGCAATACTTAACGAGTCTTTCTCAAGTCCTTATTTCAGGAATGTGATGAAGAACATAAGCATAATGCTTGCAGTGTCAATATTTTTGATTTTTATTGGCGCTTTTCTGGAAATATATCTTAGCGGGAGCTTGATTCACTCTCTCCTTTCAGGTATTTGATTAATTTCTCTGTCGGGTCCATTAGCATTTCTGATTTGCGGGAGGGGTTGTATATTCCTTTTTCTTCTGCCTCTCTTTTGAAATCAATGGCTCTCTCTGCTGCAGTAAGGAAGTTCTGCTGGTAGAATGTCTCGATGCCTGTCTTTTTTTGCTCATTTTGTATGTCTTTTGCTTTGTTGTATATCTGCTCTATTGACATGCGCTCTGCAATAAACCTGGCGTATGATTCCTGTTCTGCTGTTATTCTTCTTGGCTCTTCGCTTGCTATTTTTTCAAGCTCCTTTATCTGCTGTTTTTCTGGTTCTTTCGTTTCCTCTTCTTTGGCAAAGAGTTTTTCAACTTCCACTGGCTTTATCTTAGGGGTCTCTATTTCTTCAAGAATTCTTAGTTCGTGTTTTGCTTCCTCAAGAAGGCGCTGTGCTTCTTCTATTTCTTTCTGGCTCTGCTCTATTGCTTTCTGCCTGTGCTGTATGAGTTTGGTTATTTGCTCCTCTAGTTTCTGCAGTGCTTTAATCCTCATCTCAGGAGGAAGCTTCTTCAGTTGCGAGAAATCAATTGCTGGCAATTTATACCTCAGACAGCACTATCATTGTCCTTGTTTTGTCAACACCTTCTACTTTTCTTAGTTTTCTTATGACAAAGTCATTCAGCTCTTCAATGTCTTTTACTCTTATTTTCACAAGAAGGTCTGTTTCGCCAGTCATTATCTCTACTGACTCTACTCCTGCAAGGCCTTTGAGGTGTTTTGCAACATCTTCCTGACTTATTTTTACTCCGCTGGGAAGCATGTATATTACAGAAACCATGATGTATGCTGATATTGGCTTGCCCAGTTTTGCATGGTCAACCTGAACAGTGTAGTGTTTTATTATGCCAAGCTTTTCCAGCTTTTTTATTCTGTTATGGACTGTTGTTATTGGTATGTTTATTCTTTTTGATATTTGGCTTGTTGTTCTTTTGGCATTTTGCCTGAGTTCTTCTAATACTTGCAAATCCTTCTCATCTAAAGAATCATCGA
>JAWABT010000002.1:0-7500 GCA_038884515.1 Candidatus Woesearchaeota archaeon
GAGCTGTCTGCGCATAAACAAAAATACTGCTAAACAAAATAAATAAAGCAAGAATAGCTATTGTCTTTTTCATTCAATCACCCCTTATTTTTTCTTTTTTTTTAAAAAATGCTATAAAATCCCTTTTAGGAAATAGAACAAATAATGGTATATAAATTTTACTGAAAAGAAAGATTAAAAAAAGCGGGCAGGCACACAGCCGGTTACGCTCGACTGGCGCGCAAAGTGAAGCATGAAGCTTCACGCTGAAGCAGGCATAAACATTTGAAAGCTTCAGTGTGCTGCATAATGCCTCGAAGAAAAAATAAAGTGGGCAGGCACATGAAGATTGACATAACACCTGCCTGAAGGTTTACCTTGAACAGTCCTCAATTCCGCTACCCTACAAGCATTGATAACAGCAGTTAGCGTTGCTTCCTTCCGGACCTGGCGCGGTTCCTACAGTCACAATCCTGTAGGACAGAATCTCACAGGTCTTGCCCAAGACCTAACAAACAAGCATTAGGCCTTTCCTCATGCATAAACCCAGTCGTGAAGCCGATTTACTGTGACAGGAGACGGCTAACCTCCCGGCCTAGCCTGCCCACAATCTAATATATTATATTTGTTTAAAAAGGTTTCTATCGTTTGCAGAATAGAAATCCATATTAATTTGCAAAGCATAATAAAAAATATGGACTCAAAAATATTGTTTCTTGGTACTGGCGGAGAGATAACAGTCATAGGAAAACAAATACGAGGTTCTGGTGGAATTATAGTTAAAACAGACGAGTGTCAATTCCATATAGATCCTGGGCCAGGAGCTCTTGTCAGGGCTGCCATGCACGGCATAAACATAAGAGAGCATACAGCAATACTCATAAGCCACGAGCACACAGCACACTGCGCAGGTATAAATTCAGTGATATCTGCTATGACGCTGAATGGGCTTGACAAGCATGGAGTTCTCATTGCATCAGAATCCTTCATCAAAAACAATCAGCTAACAGAATTTCACAAGAACTGCATTGAAAAAATAATAATTGCAAACCCTGGCAAGAAAATAGGTGTAGAAAACATAGAAATTCATGCACTCAAAACAATACATAACGACCAGAGTTGTGTTGGCTTTAAGATCTTCACCCCTAAATTCATACTAACCTATACATCTGACACAAAATACGATAAAGATATTATTGAGCAATACAAAAAATCAGACATACTCATACTCAACATTCCATTCCCATTCAAAACAAAAGAACCTAAAACACTCAGCAGCGACGATGCCGTTAAGATAATAAACAAAACTACTCCAAAATTAGCAATAATTAATCATTTTGGAAGTAAAATGCTCTCGGCAAGTCCAATATATGAAGCAAGAGAAATACAGAAGCTGACCAAGGTACAGGTCATTGCAGCAGAAGACGGCATGGTCATAGAGCCAACAGCATATTCAGCTGATTTAAAGCAGAAAACATTGAATCTTTTTTCTAAGCCAAAAAAGTGATGAGCCACAAAAGGCCATAACCAACAAAGCATCCTATTGTAAGAAAAGGGATTGCAGGATAGAAATGCTTTTTCTTGCCAAGCAAAAGGAGCACAAGTAATGCTAGCGTAACGCATATTGGCAGAATAAATGTTAAGGGAAGTCCAAAAGATTTCATTGCAACACCTGAAAAAATAAGCGGAAAGCCAATATCTCCACCACCAAGAATCGCTGTCCTGATTTCTTTAACACCCACCTTCGGTTTTCCAACAACCTTTTGCGCTTTGTAAGGAAGAAGTACTCCTGCAAATATCCCGCTTTTTGTCTGAAACTTAGCCATAATGACCATGTGCTTCGACTTCCAAACAGCATACATGTCATAACATGAAAGTACAACCATAAGCGCAACTGCTGCAAACATATTCATTATGGGAACAAAAATAACAGCCAAGCCACCATAGATGAAAAGTTCTGTGAAATTATGCACAAACACATTTGGTTTGAATACCTTCAGGAATGAAAGGATTAGTGCAATAAGGAAGGATGGTGTGCTGGGAATAAATGCAGAAAGTGCAATATGAAGGCAGACAAGAACTGCAATAAAAAACCAGAGCTTCCATATATTAATCCTGCCGAACTTTATGATTATGAGAATCAGCGCAGTCCCGATGATGATTGCACCAAGAATATAGAGAAATGATTTTTCAGGAGCAATCTCAGGCCTTTCGATTGAGATGCCCCCGATACTCGGCAGAGGCTGCCAACTAAGCTCGCCTGTTGCAGCTGTTTTTGCGGTATCGATGTATTTATCAGTTATTAAAAGCCCGATTATTTGTGCACAGAAAAAGATGACGACCAGGAATAGAGTCACTTTAACGGTATGCTTCATGTATGCAAAAATTACCAAATAATATATAAATATACCTTTTTTTAAATGCTTTATGAAAGCAGCCCACAAAGTTGTTTTGACAGTCTTTGCAAAAGAAGATGAAAATATAGAAAAAGTAAAACAGGCATTAATATCTCTTGTTCCGCTTGACCTTGAAGCAGAGAAAATCAAGATACAACAACAGACAGCAACCGGCTTTGAAGAAAAACAGATAAAGATTTATAAGATAATACTTGAAAAAACAAGGCACGCAAATGAATTTGTCAAATCACTTATTAGAAAATTAACAAAAGAACAGAAAGAACTACTTTTAAGGCAAGCAGAATCAAGGCTTGACGAAGAACTGTTTTTTTACATCAGGTTAGACAAAACGCAGCTGCTTGAAAAAAATGAATATTACATAACTGACAGCGGCGACTGCTTTCACATAAAAATTTAAATTGAAGATTTACAAAGCAAAAGAGAAAAAGCACTTGAAACAATAGAAAAATTATTAAAAGCAGAATGAAAAAAACAATAACATGACAAAAATAATAGACCCCTGGGGATCTGAACTTGCAGAAGACTATGATAAAATAGTCAAAAGTTTTGGCTTAGAAGTATTTGATAGCTCATTGTTTCCAGAGCCAAACAGGATAATGCGAAGGGGTGTTGTATTCTCAGGAAGAGACCTGAAAATAATAGCGGCCTGTATAAAGAAGAAAAAACCATACTACGCTCTTACAGGAATAATGCCAACAGGGAACAAGATACACCTTGGCAACAAGATGGTTGTTGAAAATTTGAGATATTTCCAGGAGCATGGCGCGGAAACATACATACTGGTTGCAGACCTTGAGGCAGCTGCAACAAGAGGTGTGACGCTCGAGCAGGCAAGAGAGCGGGCCATTGAGTTTCACATACCCGCATATATTGCGCTCGGTCTTGACCCTGAAAAAACAACATTTTATTTTCAGTCTGAAAATAAAGAAGTTCTGAATCTCGCATATGAGTTCGCAAAAAAAATAACACTAAATGAATTCCAGGCAATATATGGCAATGCAGACCCTGGAAGAATCATGGCAGCAGTAACACAGGTTGGAGACATACTTTTTCCGCAATTAAAGAAAAAAATGCCGGGTATAATACCTGTTGGAATAGACCAGGATCCGCACATAAGGCTTACAAGAGATATTGCAGCAAGAGTCAAAACAAAATACGGATTTATCCCGCCATCTGCAATCTACCACAAGTTCACCCCAAGCCTTGATGGCGCTTTGAAGATGTCCAAGTCAAAACCTGCAGGTAATATAGACCTTCCAGAGGATGTTAAAGAGATTTGCAACAAGCTGAAAAAAGCAAAAACAGGCGGCAGGGATACCATAGCAGAACAGAAAAAAATTGGCGGAGAGCCTGAGAAATGCATGATATTTGAGATACACAAGCAGCATCTTGTGAATGATGATTCAGAACTTAACAAGATATTCAGTGATTGCAAAAACGGGATTCTGATGTGTGGGGATGACAAGCAGAAGGCATGTGAATTATGTACAGAATTCATGAATAACTTTAATGAAAAACTAAAAATTGCAAAAAAAAGCACGCATAAACTTAATTTTATCAAATTTTAATAATTTTTTTTACTTATTAAAATAGAAAAGAATATATAATAAACCAATATTTCACGAGTAGGAGAGGTGATTATTCAATGGCATTGGAAATAGCTCCACTAAAAACATCATTTATGCTAGCAGGAATTTTAGGATTTATGATATCAGTAATTTACCTGCCAAAATACTCGTTAAACTTTGCTTTTGCATTCGGTCTGGTATTCCTATTGATGATAATAGCTGCATTATTTTCCATGACAAAAGAAAGTGAAGATATAATGCAGCTGCACGTAAAGAAAAGAAAATAAAGGTGGGAGGATAAAAAAATGAAAACAATATTTAAGATTTTATTGGGATTGCTAATTATGGTGCTTGTTGCCGCTTGTGCAGCAATAAAAGAAGAAGGTACTCCTGCAAAAGAAGAGGCAGTAAAAACATCTATTGAAGTCAAAGAAGAAGTAAAAGAACCAGCGGTTGCACCAGTCCCAACAACAACTACGCCAAAACCGAAAACCACAACAACACCCGTTCCTGCAGAAACAAAGCCAATTGTTGTGCAATCTAAAGAGCTTTCTCCAGAGCTTAAAGATCTTCTTACAAAAGCAGACAGAAGAGTCCAGAGTGTTGTGTATACCTATGCTGGGCCATCAACACAGGGCAGATTCCTTGACACTTATTTTGTTAAAGGAAAATACATCAAGGTTGATTTGTATGCAAGCGATCCTTATGTAATTGAAACATATTTTGACACTGTTTATCTTGATACAGCACTCCAAACAGCAACAGCAAGATGTGAAGAAAAAAGAAGGTGCATAAGCACGAATGTTGACAACACAAAAAAGATATTTAATGTATCTTATGCTGATTATAGATTAAAGACACCTTACGAATGGATAAAAGACATAACCTTTGCAGAAATAATAGGGCCAGAAGTGATGGAAGGAAGGCAAGTAACAAAGATAAAATACAGCGATGCACGCTCTTCAACAGAGATGTGGGTTGATGATGCATACGGAATGCCTATTAAGATTGTGGTAACTTTTGATGACGGTACAAAAGAAACATATATGTTCAAGGACTACAAGTTCAACACACTTGCAGATAGTGATGTGAAGCCTGCTTTCACTTAAATTTCAAATATTTTTTTCTTTTCTTTAATTGCTTCAGGAGCACTGCCACCGTGCCAGCTGAAGCGAGGCCTTATTCTGATAGGATAAATTCTCTCGTTCACATCATCTATTGCAAGGGCAGCCCCAGGGACGCTCGGAAGCCCTGCAAGCTCCCTGTCAAGACCTGTTCTTAAGTAGCTCTGCATCAGAGAGCCAAGGGCATCTGTATCCATTTTTGCAGTAAGCCTGTGGGCAAGAAGAATATCTGCCTGGGTCATTGCGTCTGTGCTTATCTTTCCAGGCTGCTGCGTTGCAAGAACAAGCGCAATACCTGGCTGCCTACCCTCCCTCAATAAAGTGATTAGCGAATCTGATGCAGCAGTTTTTCCGGCCAACGGAAGAAACTCGTGCGCTTCATCAATCATAATCCAGACAATAGGCATCTCTTTTCCTTTTAATTTTTGCTCTTCTTCAGTTTCATCAGAAACCAAATAATGGACCGCGGTATGAATAGAGCCAAACTCCTCTGCTTTCCTAACAACCATCCTTTCAGTAAACATTTTCTCACAAACAACACCCATGACAAGGCACTTTATCTTCCAGCCATTAGGCATGACCGCATAAGCGCTCAGGTCAAGAATATTTATGTGGCCTGCTTTTGCGAGCTCTTTTATAGGAGTTGCATTTTTTGAGAAAACACCCCATTCCTTCACTGACTTGAATCTATTTATTGCAGCATTTTTTGTTTGCACCTGCTCTGTATTATCTGCTTGTATTGCAGTAAGAATATCATCAACATCAAAGGATTCTTTTTCTTTTTTCAAATTCAGTATAATCCTTTCAATAAAAACAGCAATCGGGTCATTGTCAGCAAGCTCAAAAGTCATGTTCCAATCCTCTGGCCCAAGCTCAGCAGGATTAATTGAAAAAGGAACATCTGTAGGAATACCTTCTGCCTTGTATTTCTTGAAAAAACCAGCAGGAGTAAAAATTTTTACATTTTTCAATCCCATACCCTCAAGACCCCATTCTTTAAGCAAGGCATCATCTTTATGATTAGGAAACTTCATTGTCCAATAAATACCCATCGTGTCAAGCAATAAAACAGAGAATCTGTCTCTCAATTCTTCTGGCAGGGTTGCAATACCCTCTGCAATAACACCCAAACTGTATGATTTTCCACTTCCTCTTTTGCCTGTCACAAAAACAACATGAGCCTGATTTAAATCAAGATAAACAGGCTGAGAAAGAGTTGTGACAGGACCCATCTTGACATACTGCTTTGCAAGAAAAACAGCTCCTTCTGTACCCAGCCTTTCCCTTTCTTTCTCATCCCTTCCAAGAATAATCTCGTAAGCCATTTTACCTCTTTTTGACTGAGTAATGAAATAACTGGTATAAAAATGTTAAGAAAAAAAGATAAAAAAATTAAAGATCCCCTGCTGTCAAGATGTTTAATCTTGTATCGGTTGTTTTTGTGTCCATTGCAACAACATGCTTGACACCAACTTGTGCCGCAACTTCTACAATTGTCTTATCAGCAATCCCATCGAACACAACTGCATAGACTCCTGAATTGAGGCTCTTTAGTGTTGTTGCAAGTTCTGTGAATGGAACCTTTCCAAGAACATTTAGGGAATTATCTAAAACATAAGCTCCCCTCGTTCCAATAAGGTTCTCAAGCATCCCACCAAATTTATGCTTCTCATCTTCACTTATTTCTTTCTTGGCAAAAGGTGGAATTGTCATTGTAGGTTTTGGACCGACCTGTGATGCTGGCGCTGGCGATAACTGAACAGGCGTTCCAGCCGTCCCCGCAGGCCTTGACATCTGCCTTATGTTTGGCTTAACCATCATTGGCTTCCTTGGCGCAATCATTGGCCTTTTTATTGCTTCTGATGTGTCAAGGCTATTAAGCTCTAGCTTTGCCTGCTCAAGAGTTATCTTGCTTCTTAATGCCTTGTGGATTTCTTTCTTTGTGAGCTCCTCAACTTCTTTTCCATCAGGAGCTTTTGTTACAAAATCAATCTCTCCCACAGCAATGAGCTCTTTTATTATCAGGTTTCCACCACGGTCACCGTCAACAAATGCAGTCACTTCCTTCTTTTTTGAAAGGTCAATAACTGTCTGAGGACAGCTTGTGCCGTTCATTGCAATGACATTCTTGAAACCATGCTTAAGCAAGTTAAGAACATCTGCCCTGCCCTCAACTACAATAACTTCATCGCTCTCATCAATCGCAGGACCGGCAGGTAGTCTCTCTCTACCGTACTCAACAACTTCCATGACCCTGACAGAATGAGAGACCTCATCTGCAAGCTCCTGGCTATCTGGCATGACCTGGTCCATGAGCTTCTTCAAGAGCTCCTTTGCCCTCTCAACAACAAAATTACGCTTGCTGATACGAACATCCTCGATGTCTTTTACCTGTATTTTGGCATTACAAGG
>JAWABT010000003.1:0-18589 GCA_038884515.1 Candidatus Woesearchaeota archaeon
TAATATTTCTTTCTTTTTATCTTTATTATAGTTCAAATAATACAAAGCTTTAAAAAGAATTATTTATTATACAGTGGTAACTTATGCTTTTGAGGTGGCTAATGGAAGAACCAGACATCAATGATGTTCTTTGCAAGAAAGAATTTCAAATCTAGAGCAGGAAAACAGAGAGCTTAGAGAAAAGATAGAATCAGCTAATGAAACCGCCGAAGCCCTTAAAGAGTTTGAAGAGGTCATGCAGGGAATAAGAGAAGAGTTTGAAATCAGATTTCCTGAATTGCATGATGTTCCTGATGATGAATTCTTGACTCCTGCTTTTGAAAAGCTTGATGAATTACAAGACCAGAGAGAAAGCTTGCTTGATTACTTTCGTGAAAAATTTCCAGAACTTGATGGAAAGCCATATTCTAAAATTAATGAAGCAATAACCAAGAAAATCGATGACCTGCTAAAACGTTCAACTCCTGAATCTCAGCAATACGAGCAAGAGTTGGAAGTTGTGAAGAGAAAGCTGGAAGAAACAAAACAGCATCCATCAAGACACATAACAGCTGAAGAGCATAAGAACATGATTTCTGAAAAAGAGAAGCAGCTCAATGAGAAATGTGCTGAGATTGCAGAACTCCAAGCAGCTATTGCAGAACTTAG
This sequence comes from Candidatus Woesearchaeota archaeon, assembly GCA_038884515.1. Classification (GTDB taxonomy): domain Archaea; phylum Nanobdellota; class Nanobdellia; order Woesearchaeales; family ARS49; genus JAWABT01. The sequence continues at coordinate 649 of JAWABT010000003.1, forward strand.
AAGTGCAGAAGCAAATTATCTTATTGAAAAAAGTGCGCTCTCAAAAAAACTTGCTGAAACAGAAGCCGAACTCAAGTCAGCAAACCGCTTCCTCAATATGGCACAGGATGCTCTTGATGCTGCTAACAGAGAACGGGATGCAGCACGAAAGGAGCTCACCACACTTTCTGGTTTGGAAAAATTAAGAAAGTATCATAAGTCATTCATGGAACAGCTTAAAACACAGCCAATCCTTGTCGGCTTGCTCCTGAAAGCAGCAGTAGGCATGGGAAAGACCCGCCAGGACATGTCAGACCCAAGCAAGACACTTGATTTAACTGAGAATATGGACTGGCTTCTGCTTCACATTGTGGATGTCCTGCCGCGTGCTTATGACTGGACTGACATAGAAGTCAAGCTTGTAGGTGAGGCTAATGCAAAGCTTGTTGAGGCTAATGCTCGTGTTTATGATTCAAATGTTCATATGCCAAAGTCAGAGCATGATAGGATTGTGGCTGAAGTTAAATCACTTCTAGAGAAAGACCTTGCAGCTGCAAAAGCAAACGCATACAACCCCGGCAAGCATGTGATGAAAGATGCTCACATGAAAGCGCTTGCGGCAGCAAAAAAAGTTTACACTGCTGAAACAGATGCATTAAAGGCCAAGATAAAGGGGCTTGAGGCGCAACTTGCAGATTCCAAGAAAAACACCTCAGAACTGCTTCTGAGTGCAGCTGAAAGGATGGCAGATCTTCTTAGGGAGAACAGGGAGATGTATGTAAAATTGAACCAAAAGCTTTAAATATTAACCATCACTTATTAGTAGTAAATATTGTTTTTGAGGTTTGAAAATGAGTGAAGGTGTTGATAAAAAAATATCACAGGAAGATGTTTTTAAGATATTCATTGAAAACAGGTATGGCTCTAAGGTATATGATGCATATTCTACGGCAATCAGTTCAGGAGAGATTAAAAGTGTTGATGATGCAGTCAGTTTCCTTGACAAGACAGCAAGAAAAATTGATGGCAAATTGCTTACAGAACCCCAGCTTGATAGGCATAATGAAAAAATAATTGCTGAGATAAGAAGGCTTATTGGGGAGAAGAAAGGAATTGAGATTGCAAAATACCTTGAAGGCAAGCTGGTTGGGCTTGCTAAATACTTCGGAGTTGAAACTGAGCTGGACCAGGAAGAGTCAAAGGAGAGCGGCAAAAGGCTCACAAAGAAATGCGTTGAGGACCTACTTAATGAAATAAGGTCGCAGGTAAGGGTCGTTGCTCTTGCAGTCGGATATGCACAGCCAGAATACATCGAAGGCAAAGGTGGAGTTAAAAAGTTAAATCCTGATTATTTCAGTGGATTAGTTGCGTACATACGCGCGCATTATGCATCATGCTCAGGGCAGATTTCAAAGATTGCACAACTTGAGACAAATCTCTCAGATTCAAAACAGGCAAACAGAGTCCTTGAGCAGGAAAAGATTGACCTGATGAGCCAGAATGCAAGCCTTGTGCAAAAACTTGAAGAAATGTCTAAAGAAAATGAACGCTTGAGCAATGAGCTGAAAAAACTTGAATGGCTTTATCCAACTGTTGAAGATTTCATTAAAAAAGCAAAAGAAAAAACAGAACAAGGAGGGAAATAAAAATGAATGGTAGAGATAAAACACAAATTCAAAAAGACCTTGCTGCACTTCTGAATCAGCTGGGAAACACATCACAGATACAGCAGCTTCAGGCGCAGCTGGCACAAATGCAAAACACATTGGCAGCAGAACAGGCTGCAAAAACACAGCTTCAGACACAGTTTGCCCAGTACCAGGCCACACACACATATGATGACAACCAGTACAGGGCGCTTGAAGCAGCAAAACTGAAAGCAGAGCATGACTGCAATACGCTTAAAGCAGCTAATCAACAGCTGACTATAGAGAAACAGGATTTGACTGACAAAGTAACGCTGTACCAAAATTTTGAGGCTGCTTTGAGAGCAAAGCTAAGCGGAAGCAATCCACCAGCCACGCCTTGAGGAAAATAAAATGAGTTCAGCTAATGTCCACGGAGGTACAGAAGGAGCTGATGTACGCTCTGCTTCAGCATCATCCAGCAAAACAGAACTCCAAAATAAACTGGACCAGCTTAAGCGTGAGATCAACAGAAAAATAGACAATAATCCATTGAGTCTTGACACAGACATAACAAAGTTTCTTCTGGAGAATACAAGGCCTGGAAAAGAGAAGCAGTTAGAGCTGTTCCAGAATGAGTTCAGAAAAATATACGGGCTTTCTGATGCTGATTATGCAAAGATGTCAGCCCTCCTTTCAGAGAAATACAAGGAAAAGCCAGATTTCTTGTTTGACGAGCGTGATGCTCTAAAAGCAGGAAATGCAGAGTCACTGGTTCTGCTTGAACTTAAAATAAAAGAAAAGAAAGACGTAAAGTTCGAGCCATTTGTTGACAGGATTCCTGACAGGTACAAGGGAATAAAGACACTTGGGGACTTGATTGCAAAATACAACGCAGCAGCCAGTTCTGAAGACACTAACAGGCTAAAGTCAGAATTAGCTGAAAACGAAATGCACAAAATGCTTGAGATTCTTGGCAAATACAAGATTGATGACCTGCCTTCTGAACTTAGGGTTAGATTTGCTGAAATCAAGCGTGATTTTTATAAGGCTTACCTGAGGTCAAACCCTAAGAACAAGTTACTTGTTGAGGTTGTGCACTACAATCTTGGCCAGGTGCTGATGGTTTATTTCCAGCAAGACCAAGAGGCCCTGTCGCATTTCAAGAAGGCGGTTGAGATGGCAGATGAGGATTATAAGGCAAATCCAGACCCTGCAGGAGACGCTGCAGCAAGGCATGATTTCTACAAAATGGGTTTAGAAGCTTGCGAAGAGAATATTAAAAACTCCAAGAAATAATGTTGATTATGAAACAGGAGGTATTGGTGCTGACGGAACTGTTCTTCTTCTGCTGGTTGAAGGGATTTCTGCCTCTTCAGCACCTCTTCTAATGATTATTTCTTCTGTGTTGAGAAGGTCAAGAAGTTTTTCCAGATCATTCAGCGTCTTACTTGCATAATCCAATATTGTTTTTACATTCGATGATTTTTTCTTACCCTGGGCAACTTCTTGCAGGTGTGTTCTTATTATATTGAGAACAAACTCTTCATAGTTTGAAAGCACTTCCTTAATTTTTTGTTCTGACTTTAAAAAATTCAGTAGATTGTTGTATAGTGCTTGTAGTTTTGGCCTCTGCTGAATAGTTATTCCTGCTCCTGTATCAAGTCTTAACTTTAGCTGGTTTGCTGCATTTGTTATCTCTCTGATTGCAGTATCAACACTGTTTTTGTTTTGCGCAACATCTGCGAACTCTTCTGCAATAAATCCCAGTGCAAGGGGTATTTTCCCTTTGACTATTTCCTCTGCTTTTGTAATTTCTTTTGGTAGTGTTTGGTATGCTTTTTTTGCAGTATTTATGCTGACCTCAGCTTGTTTCCCTCCAAAGCGCGCCTCTATTATTCCTCTAATTTGTATTTGCTCATCTTCTGTTAGTTCTTTTGTAAATACATTAATTAATGTCCTTATAAAATTCCTTGTGTTTTCTATCAGTTTTTTTAGAAGCTGTTTCTGCATTTCTACTGTTGCTATTATATCTTCTATTTCACGCAATTCTTCTACGCGTACTTTTCTTGCTGCATATTCTCCTGATAGTATTTCTGCTAATTCTTCAGTCATTCTCTCTATTTTTTCTTTGATTGCCTCATACTTTGCTCTGGCATAATCAAGAGCTTTTCCAATGTCATTTTTCAAGGCATTTTTCATTGCTTCAAGAGCTGATTTGATGTATTCCAGCTGGCTTATGAGGTCTTTTATTTTTTCATTGAGAATCTCAAATTTCTGAAGTGCTGCTGCAATGCCTGTTTTTATTTTATTTATTATCTCATCTAAATTAGGGTCTGTTGCTGTTATTCTGGCTAAATCATTCAGTGAGACACCTAAAGTATCCATTGCAGTATCCAGCTTTTCTTTTGCATCAACTACTGCTGCGATTGCTTTCTCTGCTGCTTTTGTCTGCGCATCATTTATTGCTTCTTTTGTGTCATCCTCAAATTTTTTCAGCGCAGTAGTCATCTCTGCATGGATATCGCTGACTTCTTTTTCATATCCTTCGCGCTCTGTTTCAAGCCTTCCCTTGCTTGCAGCATCTTCAATGTCTGATATTTGTTTTTTAAGATTTTTTATGGTGTCAAGATATGTTCTCATACCGCCTATGAACAGCTTGACTTTCTCTATAAGCTTGTCATGCACCCTGTGGCATGTATCAAATTCTTCAACTGCCCTTCGCTCCATCAGCTCTTTGTACGCAGTGTTAATTACTTTTTTATAATTTACAACAAGGTCGTGGTATTCTTCTGCATTCTTGATCGTGTCTTCTACTCTTGCAGATTCTATGCTTGATTCAATTTTTACAATATTGTCTCGTGCTTGGTCTTTTATTTTCTTTAGGTTTTTGGCTTCCTCAATTGTTTCTTCTGTTTCTTTATCTGCATCATCTGTTTTTTTATCTGCATCCTCTTTTTCTTTCTTGGCGTCTTCCTCTTCTTTCTCAACTTCTTTTTCTTCTTCCTCTGGTGTTTTTGGCTTTTTCTTTCTGCGCCATGGCCACCATCCTTCACCCTCTTCACCGCCTCCTTCTTCACCACCGCCGCCCCCTTTGCCTTTTCTAAACGGAATGCGTGATAAGCCAAACATAATAAGGCCGATCAGTGCAAGATACATTATCCATCTCATCAGGCCCTCTCCCCAGGTTCCTATTGTTATTGCAGTGAAGCCGGGCATTGAGCCGAGAAGCGCTCCTGCAATAAAAATAGACAAAATGATGACAAACACAGTGATAATCCAGGAGTGTTCTTTGCCAAATGTTTCGATGAGCCAGTTTCGCAAAAGGATTGCTCCTAAAATGATTATTGCAAGGACAAGCCATGACCAGAGGTCAATGAGGTGCATTCCTTTTGTCTGCATTCCTATTACAATGATTAGGCCGATGACAAAGCCAACGATGCCGCCGAGCTTTTCTGACTCCTCTTCCTTTCCTAGCTTTGCCTTCTTGAACAGCAGCCTGAACAAGAGCCCAAGAACAAGGCATATGACAGCACCATCAAAGAGCCAGGGTGCATAATTATAAACTTCTATGATGTTAGGAATGCTTTCAAGTGCCATTTATTTTTTCACTTCTTTTATTCTTTTATCTATTTAGTCTTAAAACAAATAACTTTCTATATAAATATTTCGTCAAACTAAAGCTTTTCTGCATTACTTTCTTTCCACTATCTGGCAGTGATAATCTGTTTTTTTGTAGCTCTTCTTAAGAAAAGTTTATATATCATTTAGATAATTTGTTTTTATATTAACTCAAAAAGGTGATATTATGGCAGCACAACTCATTATCATGCCAGCGATTGTTTGCGGGCTTGTAATCGGAGCGTATGAGGCAATTCTGGTCCATAGAGATGTTTCTATTCCAACGCACAGGTTTGGGCACATGCTTCACGCCCTTGTGTATGCACTGGTTGCAACTTTCTTCACAATGAATTCAGCTTTTATCTATGCAAATTTTGCTTTCCTGCACAAGATTCCTCTGCTTCAGCACGTTATTGTTTTCCAGATAGCAGTAGGATTGATTACTGTTGTCAAGGTTCATGGCGCGAGTGCAGCAATCAGGGGAAGCTTTGGTGGCGGCAGTGTTGGAATGAAAGAAACCTGGGCTCATAGCTTGATTATCGGAGCTCTTGTTGTTGCAGCGCCTTATGTCTGGCCTGTTATTGCACCATTCCTGCCTAAATGGCTTAAGTAATTTTAATTAATTCTTTTTTTGAGTTTTTTTAAAATTTTAGAATTACTCGATTGTTACTTTTGTTCCAAGGCTCTGTCCAGGCAGGCCTCTCTCAAACAGAGCCCTGACAACGCCTTTGTTGCCATGAATTGCAGAGATCTTGCCTTTGATTGTTGTCTTTTTCTTTCCAGGAGCAGTCCAGCTGACTGTTTTTCCAACTAATTTTTTCGCCTTTTCTTTGCTGTCAACACCCTCTACCTCTATAATCATCTGGTTGCCTGTCTTTCTTCTCTTGCTTCCCCTGAAATTAACTATAACTCCATTCATAGCTCTAGAGGAGTTAGGGAGCATTTAAAAAGCTTTCTGAAAGCGCTAGAAAAAAGCAGTTCTGTTTAAGTCCTGCGGGCACAGAGGCTCGGCAACGAAGTTGCCTCGCGGTTAATATTGTGCGGATTAACAGTCTACACTATGGAATGTCTCTGTGCGGAGCACCCCAATAAGGATTTAACATAAAGCTCACAGAAAATAAAACAAAATAACCGGCAACAATAAGCACCCCATTGCATTGCTCCTGCAGCATCCTGTTACCTGTGGAACTATTCCTATTGCAGTGCTGACAAGAAGCACAAGCAGTCCGAAGAATCCTGAGAAATAAAATGACAATCCTGTGATGAAACAAATTATGCATACAGATAATATCTTGTAGTTGACGTGCTCTATCATGAATGAGAATGCCTTTGCTATTTTCAGTGTGAGTATTGTTGCAATTCCTCCTGCAATAAGTGCAGCTGCAGAGAACACGCCAAGCCTTGCAAGGCTCATGTTTGGCAAAATTTCCATCATCGAGACAATTGCTCCGTTTCTTGCCTTGTTGATTGCGAACAAAGTCACGAGAGAGATTATGAAGTTGACTGTGTTCAAGCCCCCGACCAAGACAAGATAACTGTATTCCTCTACCTTGAATATTGAATTTGAAAGTGCAGCTGCCTGTGCAGGCCCTATTCCAGGAAAGAGTGTTATGAAACTTCCTGCAAAAACACCTCCTGCAAGGCTTTTCACGTATTCAAGCTTTCCCAGCTGCACACACTCGTCATTCATCTGCACTGGAACACTATCTTTGTTAAACAAAGAAAGCAGCAGCGCACTTATTCCGAACATCCCTGAGAGCATTGAAAACAAGGGCTGGTTGATATCACTGTTCAATACGATCAGCCCAAGGAAACCGGAAAAAATAAAGACAAAAATTGCCCAGAGCTTGCTTTTGTCTTTTAAAATTATAAAGCCAAGCAATACAACAAGCAGGTATCCGATATAACTTTTCAGGTGCTCGAAAAGAAAAGGAAATGCAAGAATAAAAAACGGAATGAAAACAACACAGGGCATCAGGCAAAGAAGCGAGCCAATAACAGTCAGCCTGACAGCATCCCACCCGAGGCCTTCAAGAAGTAATTTATGCCCGGGAAGCACTGCCATAACTGTGTCTGTGTCAGGCGCCCCGAGAAATATTGATGGGATTGCATCAAGGAATGTGTGGGTTATTCCCATGGATACGATAAGTGTTGCCAAAAATATTGCAGACACGTAATTTAAGAGCAAGGAGCTAATGCTGACGATTATTACAGACACGAGGTTTATGTGTATTCCAGGAGTTAGCCCTGTGAATATTCCAAGGCAAACCCCGAGAACAATTGCAAGAAAAAGCTCTATCACTATCATTCTGCCACAAACTCCACTCCGTTATTATAGCTCTTAAGCTGCCCTTTCACTTTTATCTGCTCCCCTTTCTCAAAGCTATGGTTGCCGAAGAACACAACAGGAATTCCCTTGTCAGGAATCACGTTGACTATTGTTATCTTCTCTTTTGAATTCACGCTTGCCACAACTCCTGTGATTTCAGAAAGCACTCTCGGGTCATTTGCGATGATGTATTGCGAGCAGAAATACAGCAGTGGCAATCCAAGAATTATGCAGATTATTGCGATTACCAGCAAAACTTTTTCGTTCATGCATTTTTTTCTGATTTCTGTCTTTATATGTTTTTGCAGAAAAGTCCCGAAATATTTTCGGAGTTTTAAAAAGAGAATTCTACAGCCTGTTTCTTCTTAATTTTTTAAGTGTCTGCGCGTCTGGAAGTTTTATTGTGAATTTTGCCCCTTTTCCCTCGCCTTCGCTTTCAGCAATTATTTTTCCAAAATGGCTTTCTTCTATTATTGCCTTGTCTGATGCAAGGCCTATGCCGCACCCATTTTCTTTGGTTGTAAAGCCGAACTCAAATATTTTTGGCAGGTTTTCTCTTTTTATTCCACAACCATTGTCCTGAAACTCAACATAGATATATCCTTCTTTATGGTAGGCGCGCGCAACAACTTTTCTGTTACCAACGACTCTGCTTTTATCATATGCCTGCAGGGCGTTTGTCAGCATGTTCCTGAAAACACTTTCAATGCCAGACTGATAGCCGTCTATAATTGGAACAGGCTTGATTTCTGACTCGAGGCGTATTTTATGAAAATCATATTCTGGCTGGAAAAGCTTCACTGCAGATTCCAGAATGCTGCTTATATCCACAGGACCGCGCGTGTATTTTTCAGACTTTGCTTTCGGAAGAAGGTCATTCACAAGCCCTGCTGCCCTGCCTGCACCATTTTCGACAATATCAAGGCAGTCTTTTGCAGATTCATAGTTGCCTGTTTGAATGGCTTTTTTTGCAAGCCTTGCTGGCTCTATGATTGTTGAAAGGAGATTTCTCAAGTCATGGGCTATGCGTGCAGCAAATATGTTAAGCGCGTTTAGCTTTTCTGCATGTATGACTGCCTTCCTGTATTTTGTGATGCCTGTTATGTCTTGCGCGATTTCAAGGACTGCAGCCAGCTTTCCATTTTCATATATTGGCTTTGATGTCACAATGAACTGCCTGTCAATCAGCTTATTGTGTGTCTCAACAGACTCTGTTGATATCTCGCCAGCTGCTATCTCTGCTGTCGGGCAGCCAGGGCATATCCTGTCTCCCAGCCTGTATGCCTCATAGCATTTCTTTCCTTCAAAAACATAGCCTGGCTCGTGCAGTTTTTCAAATGTGTTTTTTGCTTTCTCATTTGCATAAAGAATATCAAGCTCTGGGCTGACTGCAGTTATCAGTGCACCTGTAGAATCTCCAAGAATTTTAACAGATTCCAGTAATTGATCAAGTTTCATGACTGTTGGGTGCCTCACTGTTTCTAACTAATAGGTGTTTGAGGTATATAAAAGTTATGGTTGATTTGCTGATTTGCAGAAGCTATTTAAATGCCAATCTTTTTTTTCTGATTATGATATGTTTGGCTATTGAATCAACTGCACACACTTTTGGTATAGGAATTGTTACATCTGATGGAAAGATTCTTGCTAATGCAAAGTCTGTCTTCACAACAAAAGAGGGTGGCATGATTCCAAATGAGGTTGCTAACCACCACAAAAAAGTTTGTGGTTCTGTCCTTGCAGAAGCAATGAAAACAGCAAATCTTGATTGGAGCGAGATTGATTTGATTTCTTACTCAAGAGGTCCTGGCCTTGCTCCTGCTTTGAGAGTTGGATTAGGGCTTGCAAAGAAACTCTCAAAAGAGCATAACAAGCCAATAATAGGTGTAAATCACTGCGTTGCCCACCTGACCATAGGGCAGTTATGCACAGGAGCAAAAGATCCTGTTTATCTTTATGTTTCTGGAGTTAATACGCAGGTGATTGCTGTTGCAGGCAGAAGGTTCAGGATTTTTGGGGAAACTCTTGATATTGGAATAGGAAATGCTCTTGACAAGTTTGGCAGGGAAGCTGGTCTTGGTTTTCCAGCAGGTCCGAAGATAGAGGAACTGGCAAAGAAAGGAAAGTACATTGCAATGCCTTACATTGTTAAGGGAATGGATACAAGCTTTGCTGGATTGGTCACTTATGCTGTTAACTTAATCAAGAAAGGAGAAAAAATAGAGGATGTCTGCTACAGTTTTCAGGAGACTGCTTTTGCAATGCTAACAGAAGTCTCAGAGAGAGCATTGGCGCACTGCGAGAAAAAAGAGCTCTTGCTGATTGGTGGTGTTGCTGCAAACAAAAGATTGTGCGAGATGTTAAACAAAATGTGCGCCCAGAGGGGAGCAAAGTTTTTTGCAGTCCCTTTGCAGTATGCAGGAGACCAGGCTGCTATGATTGCTTGGCAGGGAATCCTGGAATATGGAAAAAGCAAGTCAAAAGAAATTGATATCTACCCATATGAAAGAACAGATGAAGTAGAGGTTGTTTGGTGAGTTTTGTAAAACTTTGTTGATTGCTGTTAACAGGACTTTCTACAATGCTGTTTGGGAGTAAAATTTATATACCGTTCTTGTTTTATATACTTAAAAAAGCCAAAAGAGGTAGATAATATGAAAAAACTGATTTTTGCTCTGGTTGCTGTTTTAGTTTTGTGTGCATCTGCTGTTATTGCCGCGGACTACTATGGCCTTACAAGGTATGGTACATATTACGAATATCCTGCCTATGGTTATGGGTACAAGCCTGCAACAGAAACGTCATATGCATACACGCCGACAGACTATTATCCAGAGAGGTATTATTACCAGCCAGCTCCTTATGAGTACACAAGGTATCTTTACAGGTATGGCATGCAGTCTCCGACTGTGATAGAGCAGCCGTCTTATCTCACATTTTACAGCAGGGTTGCAAGCAATGCGCAGGCTGGACAGCTTTGCGGGCTTTTGCAGAATAAGTTTTATGACTGCGCACCTGGCCTGTATTGTAGCATAAAGGAGAAACATATAGGCATCTGCGAGAAGCCGCTTGCCTAAATTTTTTAATTTTTTTCTGACATTTATAGGCAAAGACTCGACAGTATATTTTAAGAAAAACTGAGCAGTAATATCTTTATTTCTTCTTTTTTGTGAGCTTCTTGAAAAGTTTTTTGAGGGTTCCTGTTTTTTTTGCTGTTTTTTTCGTTTGCTTCACAGCTTTCTTTTTTGCCTTTTTTGGCTTTGCGAGCGCAGCTGCCTCTCCAGGCTTTACCTCTATAGGCATTGCCGGCTCAAATATCAAGCCGCAGTCCCTGCATATTATCTGCTCTCTTATTGTGCCGTGGATTATGTTTGTGCTTCCACAGTCAGGACACTCCCTTATCTCAGTTGCATCAACCATGGTTTGTTCAAACCGTTAGTTCTAGTATATAAATCTTATGACATTAAACATTTATTTTAAATATGGAAGAGATAGGATTTTATTCGAGAGTAATTAACTAACTCTTTAAGCCATGGAAGAAATTTGTTTCAGCAAAGGCTCTTTGCCTTTCCAATCAAGAGCTTCTTTTAGAACATCAACTATTGTTTCTACAGGTATTATATTTATTTTTTTCAGCTTATCTTTATCTATGATTATATCCTGCATGTTTGATTTTGGCACGATTGCGTTTTTGATTCCTGCTTCTATTGCTGCCTCTACTTTTGCGCTCACTCCGCCTATAGGAAGGACTTCTCCTCTGACTGAAAGCGAGCCTGTCATCGCAGTGTTCTGCTTGACTGGTATTTTTTTCAGGGCAGATAAAATTGCAGTAGCGACTGCTATGCTTGCACTGTCACCCTCAACGCCTTCATAAGTCTGCAGGAACTGCACATAGATGTCATACTCGTTCAGCTCTTCTCCAAAGAATTTTTTGACTATTGCCGAAACATTCTTTATTGCCTCTTTTGCAATCACGCCGAGCTTTCCTGTGGCAACCACTCCTTTCTCTTTTCCTCCTTTTGTTATCTCTGACTCAATAGGAAGAATTATTCCTGAATAGCTGCTTCCCCCGCCGATTACAGCAAGACCATTGACTCTTCCAACTTGCTCTCCTTCTGTGATTATGATTTCATACTCTTTTTTTCTCTCAATAAATTTATCAGCCATCTGCTGCTCGAGTGTTTTTGCAATCTTTTTTGCCTTCTCGATATGCTCTTTTGTCACGATGCTTGCTTTTTCTTCACTTGCAATGTCTCCTGCTGCCCTGACCAGGCCTCCGAGTTCTCTTAACCTTAGTGTGAGATGTGATTTTCTGTTTGCCATCTTCCTTGCTTCCTCGATTATAAGATTAACTGCATCCTTGCTGAAATGAGGTATTTTTCCGTCTTTGACAACTTCCTGTGCGACAAACTGTGCAATTTTTGCCCTGTTTTCCTCTGTGTCAGGCATTGTGTCTTCCATATGCACTTCATAACCATATCCCCGGATTCTTGACCTAAGGGCAGGGTGCATCTTCTCGACTGTCTCAACGTTTCCTGCTGCGACGAGGATGAAATTGCAGGGAACTGGCTCTGTGCGGACCATTGCTCCTGAAGAGCGCTCGCTCTGGCCAGTGATTGCATACTTGCCTTCCTGCAGGGCTGTGAGCAATTCTTGCTGGGTGGCTGGCTCAAGTGTCGCTATCTCGTCAACAAACAAGACTCCCATGTTTGCCTTGTGTATCATTCCAGCAACAACTCTTTCATGAGCAGGTGTCCCGAGGCCTCCGCTTTGCAAGGGATCGTGCAGTATGTCTCCAAGCAATGCGCCTGCATGAGCTCCTGTGGCATCCCAGAACGGAGCTGTCTGCCTTCCGAAATTATCGACGATTATTTTTGGTGCAAGCTCTTTTGCATTGCCCACCCTCCTTCCGAAATTCATGAATATGATGAATGCAGCAAGGAAAATCATTCCGCCAAGGAAAAAAGAGGCGAACATAAGGTCTGACTTATAATAAGAACGAGCCCACCATGGCACAATCATTGCAAGAACAAGCAGGGCAATCATTATCCAGTTCTGATACCTGAAAAAGCTCATATTCTTCATCCTTGCATCTGCAACAATATTTCTGCCGTGACCAGCAGGAGCAACCCTTATCAATGGCTGGTTCTCATCAATAGGGTTTGGCAGTGCAAGAACATCAATCAGTTTTTCCTTAGGAAGAAGCTCTGCAAGCGCCAGGCCTATCATTGATTTTCCAGTTCCAGGCTCGCCTATCAACAGGACGTGCCTTCTCTGTTTTGCAGCCTTTCTTATGACCTCAACCGCTCTCTCCTGGCCTATGACCTGGTCAACTATCTTCTTTGATACAGAGAGTTCTGATGTTGACTTGAAATCTTTCATGTGTTTTGAATACAGGGAATTTGTTTATAAAGGTTATGAATTTTCAAAAGCTGTCAGAACCTTTCTGCAGTTGAAAAACAAGGCCAAAAAACCTCCCTTTATAAACGCTTTCAATACGCGGTATAAACTGATTTTAAAAGGCTTATGGCAGCTGAAAACAAGGTTATGGTTAGCCCAAAAACAGGCTTTACAGGCCTTCTTAACCACTTCTTAGTGGTGAAAAAACCGAAAGATTTAAATACAAGTATGTCTTTATGTGTTATATTCATAGTGACTTGAGAGGTGGGTGAAGATGACAAAACACTGGATTAATTGCAGATTATACCAAGAAAAACCTTACTCTAAACTAGAATCTATGCTCAAAAAGAGCGGCGAGCTTGTTGATTTTGGATGCTATTTATGCCATGACGCAGAGGCGCACCTTAACTCAGATTTCTATAAAAACATGTCTGGTGTGCTTGAGATGTCTAAACAGGGCCTCATAGAAGAGGCGCAGTTTGCTGCAGACAGCCTGCTTGAGGCAGTTGGCGAAAATGAAGGAAACGTCTGGCTGTTCAAGTCACTTAACTATGCAAGAGACAAAAGATTTGATGAAGCAAGAGATGCTCTTGTCAAGGGATTTAAGATTGCAAAAGGGACAATAGCCCCAGAGCTTGAGGGAATGCTTGAAAACATCTACCAGCAGTTTACAAAAGTTATAAGGTCAAGAAAGAGAGGTAAGGTTTACAACAAGAAATTCTTCAAAGGCCAAGAGAAAAAGGTTGAGATTGACACAACATATGTTGTTCTTGCAGATGAAAATCTGGACAATACACTGCAGGAGCTCCTGAAAAGAGAAGATAAGGAGAAGTTTGACATTGTTGTTGTTAAGGACAAGATAGATGGCATTGACCATTTCAAGGAAAAATACAAGGAAAGGCTTGCCACTGTCGAGACCGAGCACAAAGTGTGGGATAGGAACCCTTACAATACAGAGAAGACAAACGGCTTGATCAGGGTTGTCCTGAAAAACGATAACAACGGCTATGTGCAGAGAGCCCTGAACATGGGCATAAGAAAAGCAATGCAGAGCGGCAGCAAGAGCATACAGCTTGTCGGCTACAACAACGAGCTTATTGATGCTGTGCTTGAATTTGACAAGAAAAGAACATTAAATGCAGCTGCTGACTACAAGAAGCTTGACTTCATTGTTAGCAGGAATGGGCACATAAAAGCCCCTCAGAAGACCAACACTGCAGCCGGCAAAAAGAAGACACTTGTATTTGTCGGAACCACAAAAGAGAACACGCACGGAGTCCCTGTTGTCATGAACAACATCAGGACACAGCTTGAGCAGAACCCGAACTATGACGTGTTTTCATTAATCAGCTCATTTGACAACCACGAGCTGAAGCTTTACGATAAGGACGGAAACTGCCAGACATTCAAGAACAGGGAAGATTTCGTCAAGTTTGCAAAGGAAAAAGGGTTCAAGATAGACATAATGCACGTGCATTCTTGGCACGTGGCAGACTCTTACATCCCATTCCACACAAAAGAGAGGGATGGCATGGCTTTTGCTGACTTCCTTGCAAAATTAGACAAGCCTAAGATGATATTTACAGACCACTGCAACCCCCCTGAAATACTTTCAAAGATAAAAGAGCACAATGGGGTGGATTACGCAAAGCTAACAAAAGAGCAGAAAGAGGAGTTCCTCAGAAATGAAGACGTAAAGAAGTACCTTGATTCAGACTGGAAAAAGGGATGGCAGGCAACTCAGGTCAAGTGCACAAGAGAGATAATGGGCCTTGCAGATGTTGTTGCTCACGTCTCAGGAGCACAGCTCCAGGAAGAGATAGCTGACATAATGCCAGGTCTTGACCCTTCAAAACACACTGTTGTCTACAACGGGCTTGACCTCGTTAAATTCGCAGATGATCCTGAAGTAGCTACTGCTGCAAAAGGGCTCAGGGAGAAATACGGGCTGAAAGAGAATGAAAAAGTCATGCTCTACGCAGGAAGGGCTGACAAGGAAAAAGGAATATTTGACCTTGCAGAAGCTTTCAAAATGCTTGAGAATGACGCGACAGTCGGCAAAGTAAAGATAATATACCTTGGAAACATGGATGGAGTTAAAACAAAGCTTGGCAATGGAAAATCAAGTGTGCTGTTCCCAGGGCTGATTAATGACAGGAAAGAGCTTGCTGCGCACTACAAGATGGCAGACGTGGTCGTGCAGCCAACATGGGGAGAGTGCTTTAACCAGGTCGTAGGAGAAGGCCTAGTTATGGGAACACCTGCAGTTGTCTCAGATGTATCTGGCCCTGCAGAAGTATATGTAAGCAAAGGTGTTGCAGTCGGATGCAAGCCTAAAGACCCAGCAGATCTTGCTGAAAAGCTTAAGAAAGTGCTTACAGACAGCAAGTTTAGCGCTGAGCTAAGCCAGAAAGGAAAGAAGTATGTTCAGGAAAAGCTCTCTGTGCAGAGCATGTACCAGAACTACTTGAATGCTTACGAGAGCCTGCTTAATCATCAGTAAGGATGCGGCGGCGTAGGCTCTGGTTTTTTTTCTTCTTTTGGTTTTCTCATTATCAGGAATATGAGCAGTATCATTATGATAACTGCTATTATTGGCCCCTCAAAAAATGTTCTTAGTGCATACATGTTAATGACGCTGAAATAGCCAAGAAGATACAGCACAAGCCCGCCCAAAGCTATAAGGCCTAGTGCAAGCACAAGATTTTTTTTCAGCTCTTTTACTCCAAGGATGCCGATTATCACTGCAAAGAACATCATTCCCACGACTGCAATTACTATATATCTTGCAATTATGTTTATCACTTCAAGGACAGTCACAGAAATCAGAACCATAAAAGCAAGCACTAGTGCAATCATTGCGTTTATCCTGTGTTTTGGCTTTCCGTCTTCTGTTCCAAAGACTTTTGTCTTGTCAAGTATTGCATAAACAAGAGTGAATACAAGAAGGAAAGGTATGACAACATTCCACACTCCCAGGTGTTCCATGAACTTAATTGCTTCTTCAAGCACAACCATTTTCAATCCTCTTTTTGGCAAACATCAAAATACTCGCACTGCCCTGTCGAGTACCTGCAAAACCTTGATTTGTTCTTAGGGTAATCTTTTATGTCTTCTGAGCAAGTTTTCTGGTGTATTAGCTCTATCTCTTTCCTTGCAAAATCAAGCAATTGCTGGTCTACTTTAATAAATTTTGGTTTATCTTTTAAGAAGTAAATCCCTGCCTTGTCAGGAAGCCTTCCGTGCTGCTCCTGGTAAAGCAAAGAATAGACAGCAAGCTGGAGCCTGTGCTCTTCTTCATCAAAATTATTGCTTGTCTTGTAATCCATAATTCTCAGTTCATTATTTATTGTTTCTATTGCATCAATTATTCCCTGAACCTGCAGAACTTCACTTTTGTAGAGCTTCTCGCGCTCAGGGGTCATGTGCTTAAAGATTTCCTGAAAAGTCCCTTTGTGAAGCTTGACTGAAGCTGAGAAATGGTCAAGCCAGTTCAAAAGCATAAGCAGGGTCTCCTCAAAATAAAACTGCAATTGCTCAGAAGAAAGCCCGAGCTGGTCAAGATCTTTTTTTGCGGCACACCACTCCTTAAGCAGCAAGTTTTGAATGATAACAGAGAGCTTCTGCTCATAATCTTTCAAAGTTATGCTGCTTACATCCGCGTCAAAGAATTTCTCAAGAACAGAGTGAGCTATCTTTCCCCTTACCTGATGAATGCTCGGCAAAGCCTCAAGTTCTCTTATATACGCATAGTAATACTTTCTCGGACACTTCTTATACGTGTTCATCGAGCTTGGCGACTGAACTCTTTTTGCCATTAATCAAAGGGCTTATAAGTTGTTTATATGCTTTGCTATTGTTGAGAAGATATGTTAGTAAACAACAGCATATGCAATTGTCTCTGCCTGGAATGGCGCAGATATCTTATTTTTCAAATTCACTTTCGGGTTCGCTCGCAATATTTTCGATTTTAATCAAAGTTTCAACTTGTTTTTCGAAAATCTTCCACCCCAGCCCAGAACTTTTCCAGAAATTTCTCGCAAAAATATATTAAGACCAAAATCTTAAAAAAAGCATGCTGGCGCGCCAGGCAATGTTTGCTTCAAGAGAACAAACGCCGATAGGCGCGCTAAAAAAACAAAATGAAAACAAGAAATTTCCATGATTTAGAGATTTACCAGCTCGCACACAAATTTGTACTTGATATTTACGAGTTGGTGAAAGGATTTCCGCAATACGAAGACAATAATCTAACTTCACAGCTCAGGAGGGCAGCAACCTGCTTGCCTCTGAACATCGCAGAAGGCTCAGGTGCAAACTCAGACAGGATATTCCTTAACTATCTTGTATTCTGCTACCGCTCATGCCTCGAGACAGAAGCGTGCCTGAGATTGTGCAAAGACCTGAATTATATCGACGAGCAAAAATTCAGAATCTATTTTGAAAAGCTCGACAGGTTCGTGAGAAAACTCTACAGGTACATGCAATACCTTGAAGGGCAGACAAACGAAAGAAAGCGAGACCGCTCTTACTTCTACAAGCAGAACAAATATTATTTTGATGATGATATTAAAAGAAGAGAGAATATGAAGAGTTTGTGTTAAAATAAGTTTTAAAAAAATAAAAGAAAAAACCAAAGTGAAAGCTGAAATAAACCAAGATACTGGTTCCAAAAAGTTTGGAGTTATGGACGTTGGGGGCTGCATGCTGAATGCATCGTTACCTTTGCACTTACACACCAGCTCCATTAAACGGCTATTTTAGCCATGTCCTAAGATGTCTCTTTTCGAGGCGGGCTTCATCCTTAGATGCTTTCAGGACTTATCCCTTAATGCGTGGCTGCCCGGCGCGATACCTTATCAGAGAGCCGGTAAACTAGAGGCATCGAGCGCCAGTTCCTCTCGTACTATGGCTCCCTTCCCCTCAGACATCCTTGCATCTCCAGTAGATATTATACCAACTGCCTCACAGCGTTGTGAACCCAGCT
>JAWABT010000004.1:0-11509 GCA_038884515.1 Candidatus Woesearchaeota archaeon
TGCTGGGCTGTTGGATTCTTTCAGAAAATAAAATATGCAGTCGTCGCTTGTTTTTATTCCAAGGTATGTGAATACTTCCATGTCGCCGGGATATTTGAAGTAGGTTTTGCTAACAATCTGACCTTCAATTACGGCTGTTTTTCTTATTAGGTTTTGGCACGCTTCGCTGGTTTCTGTATTTTGCTCTAATCGCATGACTTCTTCTTGCGAGATAATGTCAGCCGGAAAAACAGTTTTTTGGTTCTGCGCTTCTTTTGTACTAGTCGAGTTTTGATTAGGAGTACACGATACTAATAGGATGAGGAATAGTATTAGTAGTTCTTTTTTCATGCTATTAAAGTCCTATTGACGAAGATTATTTAAAACTTTTGCCGAAGCTTTTTAAAGGCAAAACTTAGTATATACTGCATGAGCAGATTAAGCAAAATGCTAGCATTAGGCGCTGCGGCCGCCATATTCTTTACATCGGATAGTTCCCAGTATTTTGTAAAGACTCACCCAGTTGAAACTGCTAAATCTTCTGCGGTTTCTTTAGAATCAATTACCTTCGAGGAAGCGAAAACTAATGAAAGCAAAAGGCAGCAATTCATAGATCAAATAATCAATAAATATGGTAAACCTCACTATCTGGTACGAGTAATTTATGATCCTGATGAAGATGGAATTTGCGAACATGAGGCAGTTCAGATTTATACAAAAGTAAACTCAACCCCTGGGTTTATGGTAACCGGTGCAGTAGAAGGCAAATTTTATGATATTGGGCGCAGAAAATTGTCGATACAAACGCGAATTACTAGAATGGCTTTTGAAAAAGCATCAGAGGAATATTTCGTGGTGGGTTTATTATCGCACGAAAGAACAATTGCCAAATGTCTTTATGGCGGCTTTTCCAAAGTATCCACAGATGTTTTATATTTTCAACAAAATGGGCGGCCAAAAATTCTAACAGACGTCCTGACTCTGTTACTGGAAATTGAGGCTTATTCTGCAGATATTGATTTTTGCAAACAAAATAATCTTTCCCAAGCTGAAACTAATTTTGCTATAACATACTTCAAGCAATATTATACTGAACTAGAAAAACAGGCGCGGGCCGTTCCTGAACACCTTAAACCACAGCTCGAAATGATAAGAACAGCTTACGAGCGGAAGGATATTCCTTAAACATTTATTTCAATACAAAACTTTATAAATTGAGTAAGTTTTATTAACAAAAAATGGCACTAAAGATTTTAGGAAGACTGACATTCTGTATTCTTCTAATTGGCCTAGTTCTGGCGGGCTGTTCAAAAATGCCTAATAAAATTATCGAATTAGGACAAGCTTATGATGATACTGCCGCGATTATTAATGCAGGTAATAAACTGGCATATGTAGCTGAAAAAGATGATAAGTCATTTATTGTTTGGGATAGTGTTGAGATCGGTAAAGAATATGATGGTATTGGCGGTCCAGGCAAATACTGGAATGATTGCACAATTAAGGATGTTAATGGCAAACTTGCATTCGTGGCTTATAAAGGAGACCAAGCTTATGTAATATTTGATGGCAAGAAATTTGGACCTTACAAGCCAACTAGCGGAGCACGATTCGCGCCTCCTATTTGCTTATATGCCATCAATGGCAAGCTAGCTTTTACCGCATATAAAGAGGGCAAGGAACTCGTTGTTTTTGACGGTGTTGAAGGCAAGCAATATGATGATGTCTCATCCGCGCTCACAGAAGTGAACGGCAAACTGGCATATGTTGCTGGAGAACTTATTTCTCCGAGTTCAGGAATCTTAAAATTATTTATTGTTTTCGATGGCAAAGAAATTAGAGATTATGAATCCGCTCAAGCACCTTTTGATATAAATGGAAAATTAGGTTTTATAGCATATAATGATACTGGGTGTTTTATCGTAGGCGATAATAAAATTATTGATTCCGGTAATAAGCCAGAATATTGTGGTTATCCCATCAAAATGGGCAATGCCATAACCTATGTTTTAACAGAGGATAACGCCAGTAGAATAATGTTTTTTGATGGTGTTAATAAGAAAGAGATCGATACGTTTACGAATACTGACAAATTAATCGCAATAACTGAAGTCAATAACAAGCCGGCGTACATAATTAAAAAAAGCGATAAATTTGTTCTCTTTGACGGACAAATAAAAACAGAATACGATTATGATCTAGTGAGAGATCTCATTAAAATTGATAATAAACTTGCTTTTGTCGCGAGAACTGCAGATATCATTAAAGAAAATGAAAACTCCAATATCGTAACACTAAAAAACATAAAAGAATTCGTTGTTTTTAACGGCAAAGAAGGAAAAAAATATGATATGATATCATCAACCGCCCAAGAGAGACATTTGTTCTCAGTTAACAATAAATTAGCATATGTTGCGCGAGAAATGAATAAAGATTTTGTCGTATTAGATGGTATAGAAGGGAAGAAGTACGACCGCGTATTCCCCCCGATTATTGATATTAATGGAATTCCTGTTTATCATGCAATCAAAAATGGCAAAGAAATAATAGTCATGGGCAGTTAGATTTTTTTTTCTCTTTAACCACAATCTCATGAATCTGTTTAATCAGTTCTTCAGTAGAATAATCTTCTTTTAAGACTGAATCCCTAATAAATGCGCTTACTGATTTGTAGCCAGAAACCTGTGCTTTATTCTTGATAATCTCGTATTGCAGGGGCGTTATCTTAATTCGCAAGTCGCGAGTAAAAGCCATTATGAAGACCTCTTTAATGCTTCATAAATTTCGGTAAGCCGTTTCTGCATTTGATAATTAACCCTTAACAACCGATCGCGTGCATAACCGCTTAGTGTATTAAATCCAGAAAGCTGTGCTTTAGTCTTTATGCGAGCAAACTGCTCATCATTCAAGCGCACGCGTAATTCTTTAGTATCAAGCATAAAGAAAATAATGTTTGCCTGAAAGTTAAAACTAATCAGAGGGTTTTGACCCCCTTTTCGACCCCCTTCGAGAACGGCAATCTTAAAAAAATCAAGAAATATTTTCCTTCAAGGATTATTTGGGAGGAGTGTTCTTTTTCTTTTGGTGCGGTTGATGAACAAGTGCTCTATAATACTCGCATAGTTTTTTGCATAATTCAATGGTTGAAGAATCTGCGGGGAATGTGAAATTATAGCCAGATTTACCATGAGGATATTCGGGTGTAATTTCACCATAGCTGAATTCGCGCCTAGCTTGGTGAATGCCATCTCGTTCATCCATGTGATTTTCAATGTGATAAATAACTCCACCATAAAATCTATCTCCGACTTTTAATTGCAGTTCACTTAATTGTTCGAAAAGAAGTGCTTCTGTTTTGTTCCACAGGTGTTGGCCAAAGCGCAAACCTTGATGAAGCAACTCGAGGTTCTCAAAATAGGCAGGGTCCCATACAAACGGCCGACCGTATCTATGAGGATAAAGTAATTCTTCTTCCCAAGGGTTTATTTTAATCTCAGATTTCCCTTCGGGCGTTCTGTGCCAGAATACTTTATTGCTATAGTCCTGGCTCAAGAAAGTGATTTTATTGAAAGGAAGACGTGCTTTCGCAGCCCATTTTGGAAAATAAAGCCCGTTTGCACGCAAATATTCAAGTGTTGTGCAGAATTTCCATGCCGTCTTAGGCTCAAAGAATATCCCGTAGCGCCTCAAAAAATCCTCCACACTTTCATGAGTTTTTGCTCGCTTAATTGCATCCCTAAAAATGTAGACGTGAGCTACAGCGTCCACGCCGTACTCAATTAATTCATGTTGTATGGCATAACCTAATCCGAATCCACCATGATCTCCTACTTTTAGCTCGTCCAATGCTTGTTTTGTTGCTTCGTCAAGGCGCATTTTTACTCCACTATAGTAATCGCTCAAAGCCTTATTAATCTATTCTACTATAATCTATAGTAGTAAACCGAAAGCTTTAAATAAACAAATCTGTTTTATTAAGTAATGGAAACAGAAGTTTTAGAAAAAATAGGCCTTTCACGAGCAGAGATAAAAGTATACTTGGCTTTGGTCGAGCTTGGTGTCACAACAACAGGCCCATTATCGAAGAGGGCGGGCGTTCCCACATCAAACATATATCCTATTCTGAAAGGGCTGGTTTCAAAAGGGCTCGTCGCATACACGATCAAAGCGAACAAGAAATACTTTCGAGCAGAAGATCCTGAACGGCTGAAAGAATTCATTCAAGAACAAAAGAAGGTAATCGAATCCCAGGAACAAAAACTGACAGGGCTTATTACAGAACTCAAGACTAAACAAGCAAAAATCGAGAAAAAGCAAGAATCGTTCACCTATGAAGGAATAAAAGGAATCAAAACAGCTCTCGAATTTGTCCTTAAAGTTCTCAAGGAAGGCGACACGTTCTACGTCATTGATGCCTCGAGAATAAGCAATGAAAAACTAATGGGATATTTCAATGATTTTCACAAACGCCGAGCCAAGCGCAAGATAAATTACAGAATAATTTACGGCATTGAATCCCTTGAGTTCGCGCGAGAACGAAAAACCTTTTCACTCACAGAAGTACGCATCCTGCCAAAGGATATTAAGATTCCATCGGTATTCTGGATATTAAAAGATTATGTGGTAATTGCTATCTTTTCAGAAGAACCAGTCGCATTAATGATCAAAAGCCCAGAAATTACTACAGGCTTCTTAGCTCATTTCAATCTTCTTTGGGATATCGCCCAACCCCTGTAAAACCTTTCAAAATAATCTTCTCGGACCATCTGCGAACAAATTATTTTGCATAATTAAGAACTTCTATTTTTGTGTCTACGAAAGTCCGTGAGAGAATAAAAACGCAAACAACTCCGTTACTAATAACAAATTGGGAGGTGTTTCGAAATGAATGAAATAAAAAAATACGACGGACAAAGGGAATTCGCTGTAGAAGCAGTCTACAGGAAGCTGACTAAAGGCATTGATGACGTGCCTGATGAAGAAGCAGTTGACGGCTTACTTCAGGGCGCAGAGCAAATGCGCCGGGGCATTGCTCAAGTGATAGAAAAATTCTACCAGACTGCTGAGCAAAAGCAGGCAGGAGTAATGTCTGAAAAAGCAGAACAGTTTGAAGTCCTGTCAGGTGCAGTTGTTGCAGCCGGCAGACAGGGAGATCTCGACCAGTACAATATTGCATTGCAGCAGGTTGTTGACGCAAGCATCCAATGCAAGGAAAGCGCTTCCAAGATGAAGCACATCAAAAACAGAGGCTTTGAAGGATACGACGCCAGAAAAGAACTTGCAGACTTCCTAAGAGACCTGGAAAAAGCAGTCGACACCCAGTACAGTGGAAGGAGGCTATTGCCAGGACAATGAGCAATAATAACAAGGGTTTGGACTTCAGCATTGCCGATTGCCAACAGATGGAGGAAGAGTTTACCAAAAAAGCAGCGACTTTAACTAATTTTTTCACCAACAGAGCAATGAAAGCAGAAGCAGTCAAGCAGGTAATTGCCAGAGCAGACGATTGTAACAAAATAAAAGTATTGTATGATGAGGGAAAAAGAGAACCTGACAAAAAGCCAGGCAAAATCAGGAGGGCGGTAATTACTGCTATTACGAGAAAAACAACCCATCACTAACAGTCCATGTTCCAGGCAACCTTACTGAAGAGGTCAAAAGCAGCGGAGACCCAAAAGAACTAGCCATAGCACACCCGATTTACATGAGGAAAATACTGCAAGGGCTCAAAAAATACGCTCCAGAAGGCTATACAGTCAGCTATGAAGCAACACACCACGGACCAACACACCTAAGCACTCCTTTAATGTTTGTTGAAATAGGAAGCACAGAACAGCACTGGAACGACACCAAAGCAATAGAAGCAGCTGCCCGGGCAGTAATGGATTTAGTTAATGAAGGCGCAGAGCCCGCAGATAACTGCCTAGGACTGGGCGGAAATCACTACGCAGAACGCTTCACAAGGCGCGCTCTTGACGAAAACATGGCATTCGGGCACATTATACCTGCTTATCAATTCTCTAAAATGACCCCTGAAACGATTAAACAAGCAATAAGCAAGACTTCCGGCGGGATACGATATGCAGTGTTGGATCAGAGGATGCAAGGAACATTAGAAGAACGTACACCAATATTGAAAACACTTGAAGAGCTTGGAATAGAAATTAAAAAGTTGAAATAAGGTTTCCCTTATTTTGAATAGATCTCTTCTTTTCTCTTCATGAGTTCTGGATTATAAAAGATTCTTTGTATTAGCGATGTGAAATATATTCCTGTGGGAGTTAAGTTAATTCTATCTGGACGGACTTCAATGAGTCCTTCTTGTTCGAGTGCTTTAGCCTCGTTTGGAAATGCGTCTTGAATTTTTGTATTGAATTTTTGGGCGAATAGTTTTTCGTTTAAAGATAATTGACCGCAATCCGCGCTTAAAGCATAAAATAAGTAACTTCTCATTTTATCGTCATCGTTCAAAACATATCCACTTTCAACAGGCAGTTTTCCATCTGCAATTTGTCTTTTATATTCATCAAGTGAAGTAATATTTTTGTAGGTTAATCCAGACGGTACAAAAGAAATGCTATGAGCGCCAATGCCTAGCCTCGGTGCTGATTCGGTTATTTCTTGCTCGTACCTATTCTCTTCTGACAAGACAAACTGGTGCCTTGAAGTCTGCCGATAACCTCTTTCTTTCAACATCTGGCAAGCCAGATCATACATTTCCCTTTTTTGATGCTTGGATGGCTTTAAATGCAGGTATTTGGGGTGATTAAATCTTATATCCGGATGCCTGTCTGCAAAGGGCTGGACAGTAATTTGTTGCGGTGCCAGACTCAAAGCAGTTTTCAAAGTTTTTCTCCAAAGTGTAATATTCTGTTTTGGCAAACCACAGATCAAATCAATATTAACCGTGTCAAACAAAGACTTTGCTTCTTGGACTATTTCATACGCGTCCTGCCCCGTATATTTTCTTCCTGTAAAAGCAATAACTGCATCATCGAAATCTTGAACTCCTACGCTGAGCCGATTAACGCCGAGTTTTTTAAGCAAAGCCAGTTTATTGCGCAACATCCTTTTCTGAGGGTATACCTCGATTGAAACTTCTGCTGTTGGAGAGATTGGCCAGCTTGTTGTAGCCAGTCTAACAATTCTTTCCAGGCCCTTCTCGCAGAGAATGGTTGGGGTTCCACCACCGATATAAACAGAATCAAATTCTGTTTTCACGACCGGTTTTAACAAAGCGATTTCTTTCTCTACGGCATCAACGTATGGTTTGAATATTTCGTGTTTTTCTTCAGCATTTAAACCGCCCACGAAATTAGTGGCATAATTGCAATAACCGCACCTGCTTCTACAGAAAGGAATGTGTAAGTAAAGCGCGCCCTTGGGGGTAGGCGAGGACTTCCATGCTTCTTTAATTACTTCTTCATCTATTCCCTGCCATAATCCAACATAAGGATATGCAAAGCTCATAATTCCTGGCTCTTCCTTAAGCTGTTCTCTTACGCGCTTTCGCATTTCGTTAATTCCCATTTTCACCACTTTATTGTAGTTATGTGTTAACTGGTAAATTAATTTATGTTGTAAGTATCCTCACAACAGTTTAGAAACCTTTATATACCACAACAATCCTAAATAAGCTTATGGACCTTGAAAAACTACAAAAAGCAGGACTAACCACGAACGAAGCAAAACTATACTTGGCACTACTGGAACTCGGTAGTGCGCAAGCCGGCACTCTGAGCAAAAAAGCACAGATTAACAGGACAACAACGTATGACGCGCTCGAGAGGCTTATTGAAAAAGGCCTTGTCACATACGTTATTCAAGCAAATAAGAAGGTCTTCCAGCCAGTGACCCCAGTCCAACTTCTTGAACGACTGAAGGACCAAGAGAAAATTACAGAAGAAATTCTTCCAGAACTAAACGAAATTTTTACCAAGACAAAAGAGAAAGAAGAGACATTTATCTACAAAGGCAGAAAAGGCATAAAATCCATACTCGACGATATCCTAAACTACAAGGAATACACTGCTTTTGGCTCAAGCGGAAGATTCTTTGAAATAATGAAGCACGATTTCCTGATATTCCAAAAACGAAAAAAAGAACTGCACATTAAATCAAGAATTATACTTAATGAAACATCGAGAAAAACAGAAACAGTACAAAAAGCACACGCCCAGTTTAGATTTGTTCCCGACGAATATACCTCACCAACCACAACCTTCGTGTACGGAAATAAAATAGCAATAATGGTATGGTCCGAAACACCCATCGCAACACTGATCATAAGCAAAGACGTAGCAAACTCATATCAGAAATATTTTGAATTACTGTGGAAACAAGCCAAAGTGTGAACTTTCTTTCACAAAAATGTGAACGAACATATTTATTCTCCCCTAGCTTAATATTTCTTGGGGTGGATTAAGATTCAAACATCATTTGAAGGTCTAGGCTGGCAGGTACGCTTACAACAGAAGAGAACCAATTATTTCCTTACACTAGTCAAAGAGATTGTACTTGGCAATGCGTTAAGAAAAGGGGATCTGCTTTATTATTATCTGGTCAACTGCAATAAGAGAAAAGCAGTCCTGATATTTCTGGATGGAAAAGGCAGACCAGAAGATGAACTGGTCAAGCTAAGAGGCAATTCATTTTTGGTAAAAGCATAGATTAGGCACCGTTTTCTAGAGGTGTGGACCTATTTCCGAAAAAGTGTGGACCCTTTTCCTGTTTTGCATGAAATCGTGGCGCAGTTTCCGTTTCTAATTCAAATAAGCAGCAAGCTTTATAAATAACCTGCGTTCCATGGTACTAAAAGGTAGGAGAAATATATCTCCGAGACTTGATGGTAGAAATCATGAAGGAAAAAGCGCCAAAAAGTGTGGCGCAAAGGTAAAAAATGGCAAGACTTAGAAAAGGAGTAAGCTATAGGAAACTTGAGAGGCCTTACACAAGATTCAGTAAGTATAAGAAGCTGAATTATGTCAGAAGCAGGCCTGTATGTAAGGTAGTAAGATTTGATATGGGAGACCCTAGCAAGCAGTACGATTACAGGGTTGACCTTATTGCAAAATCAACACTGCAAATAAGAGATAATTCAATTGAATCTGCAAGGCAGACCGGAAACAGGGTGCTTGAACTCGCACTAGGAAAAAGTGGATATCACTTACAGGTCCGGATGTACCCTCACCACGTTCTTAGGGAGAATCCGCTGGCTTGCGGAGCAGGAGCAGACAGGATGAGCACAGGAATGGCACACTCATTTGGAAAGGTCACAGGCATAGCAGCGCAGGTTAAAGAAGGCAAGACAATGTTTACCATAAAGACAAACAAGGAATCCCTGCCTATAGCAAGAAAAGCAATGCGAAGAATAAGCTCAAAGCTGCCATGCGCTTGCTCAGTTGTAGAAAAACCCTTGAAGACAAAATAATTCTTCTATCTAGAAAAATATATATACAAGTTAGTCTGTTCTAAATCCAATAATAATCACGTGAGGTGAATTTGTATGCCAAAAAAAGAAGCTAAATCAGATGTCAGATCTGCTGAGAATACTGTCAGGGATTTGAAGAACTGGATTTTTACATTTGCAAAGGAATATAACCTTCCAGAAGAGGCAATTAAAAAACTGCACGAGCAGGTGGATAAGGTTGCTGTGAAGATTGGCGAGATTAGTTGCAAGCCAGCACCTGTTATTAAAGAAGCAGAAAATGCTGTAAGAGACCTGAAGAACTGGATATTCACATTCGCAAAAGAATATAACCTGCCTGAAGAAGCAGTGAACATGCTCCACACAAAAGTTGATGAAGTTGCTATTAAGGTCGGGCAAGTTGTCTGCAAGTAAGATGACAAAATATAAATGCCACCAGTGCGGGAACAAGAGCGACAAACCGGGCATCTGTGATAAATGCGGAAAGCCTTTTGACAAGACATGTCCTGTGTGTGGCAGTGAAATACACAACTGCACATGCAGACCAATGATGCCAGAAACAAAAGGTCATGCACCGAGATAAGGTGATTTATTTGTCAAGAAGAAACAATCCGAGGGCAACAAGAAAAGGAGAATGCAAAGTTGACCTTTACTCAGAATGGCTTGAACACTTAAAAAACGCATCAAAGACAAGACTAGTTCTTGTAAAATCAAAAAAAGCGCACGACGTGCTGAAACGTTTGGGAGTTAAAGGAACAATATACTACAATCACCCAAACTTCAAGCCAGAATACAAACTGATCGAATTCTTAGAAGAACAAGGCAAGGAAGTGATTCTTTTGTTTGATGCAGACAGGCCAAGCAATTCTGCTTGCGAAAAGCTCAGGGCAAAACTCCAGCAGAATGGAATCAAAACAAACACTCGCTTCAGAAAAGTTCTTTTCGGCTGCGAGTCAAAAGACCTCGGCGGCCTGCTGACATACCTGCACAAGCACATTGCAGATACTTTAAGAAAGCATGAAGGATTAAAATACTGATTGCTACTGCAAAACTTTATAAAATCCAGAGATATCAAACTCTTTTTGAAATGAATGAGCTTGATGAGCTGAAACAGGAATACGCTACTGGGAAGCTGGAACATATCAAAAAGGATTTAGAAACATTTATCAAGAAGAATGACTTAGAAATAATCAGGTTTTGCTCAAAATCAAATATTCCTTTAGATATTGGTTTGAGATGGTATATAATTCTTAGCAAAACAATAAATATTGCAAATGAAAACATGGATCAGCTGGAAGAGATGAAAAAAGAAGTATGGTACAGGCGCGAAGAGGGAAGCAGGAGAAAAACAGAAGAAATAATGATTGACTGGATTAAAAAGCATTCCGGCGGGTGGAGAAGCCATAGGATGCTACAAGTAGTATACGTTTACCATATGGAAAAAGAGAGATATCTGAAGTTTCTTGAAAATCCCTGAGATTTTATTTCTACTTCTTCTTATACATTCTAAGAATCTCTTTCACACTCGTTGCCTGCTAACTTTGGTAAAGTTAGGATCAAAAGGCGCTCTTCGTTCAGGCTCGAGAAGCATTTCATCGGCTGTTTTTCTGCGGAAAAACAGGGGCTTTACTCTTCTCTCGCCTTCACGATGTCGCGCGAGAAAATATTATTTCTTCTTATACATTCTTAGTATCTCTTTCACAGTCGTTGCCTGTTCAGGTGATTTATCTGTTCTGTATCTAATAAAGCGGGGGAATCTTAGTGCCAGTCCTTCTGCTGAGTGTATTGGGCTTTTTGTTATCTCTGCTCCTAAGACTTCAACAACAACTGCAGGTGTGAACCAATAGTCTGGCTTCATCTCTTTTTTTGCATTAACGCGAGCATGCTTATGCTGTATCAGGTATCTTTTGAATTTAGATGGCAGTTCTTCAAGCTGCTTGTCAGTAAATCCAGAGCCGAGCTTGCAGAATGTATCAAACTCGTCTTTTTCTTTATTGTAAGCTGCGCACAGCAGTGCTCCGTATGTTCCTGCTCTTTTGCCCTTGCCTGCAAATGCTCCGACTACAACGAGGTCAAATGTGTCCCGCAGGCCTTTTATGTATT
>JAWABT010000005.1:0-16908 GCA_038884515.1 Candidatus Woesearchaeota archaeon
ACACCTTTCTTTGTACCCCAGCTCAAAGAGGAAACAGAGCTAGAAGAGATATGCAGGCTGCTGGTCACAGCAGACGTGCGCGCGCTTCCAGTGCTCAAAGATGAAAAAGTCACAGGAGTTGTGCTTGCAAAAGATGTTGTCAAAGAATTACAGCAAGAATTCAAAGACGTACCTGTGCTTGAGCTCGCAAAAACAAAGCTGATAACCCTGAAAGAGAATGATGAGCTTGGGAAGATGATAAAGCTATTCAACCAGACTGGAATTGACAGGGTTCCTGTGGTGAATGATGCAGGAAAGCTTGTCGGCATAGTGAGCATAAATGATTTGATGACAAAATACCAGATATTCCCTGCAGGCAAAAGCCAGGCACAAAGAATGCCAGAAGGGGCAAAACATGGAAAATGGGCTGTATCAGGATTCGAGCATGGGGAAAAACAAAACCTCGTAAAACTGCCTGTGCTGAACATCCTTGTGAAAGTCCCAACAGTCTGTGTTGAAGACAGCAGCAAAACAGTCGCGGACATAATAGAACACATGGCAGAGCATGACGTGACAAGCATAGTCGTAACAGAAAAAGACAAGCCAGTAGGAATAATAACGGTGAAAGACATTCTCATGGAGTTTGCCAAAAAATAAAATGCTTGACATAATAACAATAGGAAGCGCATCTGTCGATATATTTATCTCATCAAAATCAAAAAGCATAGAATTATTGAGGCATAACAGGCACGAAGAAGTATGCATGCCAATCGGAGGAAAAATCCTGATAGATTACATGCACCAGGACACTGGAGGGGGAGGAACAAACACAGCAGTCGCATTCTCAAGGCTTGGCTTCAAGACAGCATGGCTCGGAAAAATAGGCAGCGACATTAACAGCAAGCACATACTCGAGCAGATGAAAAAAGAAAAAGTCAAGTTCATAGGAAAAACAGAACATGGCAAAAGCACAGGATTCTCAATAATAATCATAGGCATAGAAAAAGACAGAACAATACTCTCGTACAAAGGAATAAATGACGAATTATCTGAGCACGATATTGATTTCAAGAAGCTGAATGCAAAATGGATTTACATGGGCTCAATGCTCGGCAAAAGCTTTGATACCTGCGAGAAGATAGCAGAGTTCGCAAAGAAAAAAAGAATACCAATAGCATTCAACCCAAGCATATACCTCGCACAAAAAGGAACGAAAGGGCTACAAAAAATAATCTCAGCATGCAAGCTGCTCATATTAAACAAGGAAGAGGCGCAGGCAATAACAGGCAAAAAAAAAGAAATCAACACGCTGCTGAAAGAACTGCAAAAGAACATTCCGATTGTTGTGATTACAGACGGAGCAAGGGGAGCATATGCGTATGATGGAATAACAAAATACACGCTCAACCCCCGCAAAATAAAAGTCATTGAAACAACAGGAGCAGGAGACAGCTTTGCCTCTGGCTTCCTTGCAGGAATAATCCTAAAAAAAGACATTGAATACGCACTTCAGATGGGATATGCAGAAGCAAGCAGCGTGATACAGCACATCGGAGCAAAAGAAAAACTCCTAACAAGAAAAAAAGCAGAAGAACTAATCAAAAAAAGGCCTTGCAGGATTGCAAAAGAAAAAATATGAGCAAAAAAAATCTTCTGAAAAAACTGCAAAACAAAAAAAGAAAATACACCATGCTTGCACTTGACCAGAGAGGCTCTTTTTCAGAAGAATACAGCAAAACACTTGGAAGAAAAGCAAAAAGCGCAGAGATAACAGAACTCAAGAAAAAAATAATCAAGACAATTGGAAAATATCCAAGCGCAATCCTAATAGACCCAGTATACTCAAGAAATCTCGCAAAAACACTCCCTAAAGGAATACTTTTCTGCATTGAGAAAAGCGGATACAAAGAAAAAGGCAGGGAACGACTGACAGAGCTGCAGCCAGGATTCAGCGTGCAAAAAGCAATAGAGCTAGGAGCGCACGCAATAAAAATAAATATACTTTACAACCCAGAAACATCTAAAAAAACAAAAGAATACCAGCAAGGCATTGTTGAAAAAATAGGCAGGGAATGCAACACACAAAAGATTCCATTTCTTCTTGAATTTGTCGTTTATCCCGTCGGAGAAAAAGCAGACACGCAAGGATTTGCAAAAAAATTCCCAGAGCTTGTCATCAAAACAGCAAAAGAGTTTGCAAAAACAAAATACAATGCAGACATCCTCAAAATACAGTTTCCCTGCGATTTAAGGTATGTGAAAGAATTCAGGAAATTCAGCAAAGGAAGAAAGTCAGTTTATACAAAAATAGATGCACTAAGATTTTGCAAGGCAATAAATAGAATAGGAAAGCCGTGGGTTTTGCTTACAGCAGGAGTCCCAATAGAACACTTTATCGAACAATTGAAGATAGCAAAAAAAGCAGGATGCTCTGGATTCCTTGCAGGAAGAGCAGTATGGCAGGATGTCCTGAAAATAAAAAATCCAGAAGAACAGGAAAAATGGCTCAAGACAAAAGGAGTGAAAAATATAAAAAAACTGTTAAGAATAATGGGTGAATAAAATGAAAATCTACCTAGGAGCAGACCATGCAGGATTCAAATTAAAAGAAGCTGTGAAAAACTACCTGAAAAAAGAAAAGCATGACATTACTGATAAAGGAAACACAAAGCTTGTGATGACAGACGACTATCCTGATTATGCATATAAAGTTGCAAAAGCTGTTGCAGAATCAAAAGGAAAAGCAATGGGCATTCTTTTCTGCGGAAGCTCGCACGGAATATGCATAGCTGCAAACAAAGTAAAAGGAATAAGAGCAGTCGCTGTTGCAAACGAGAGAGATGCAAAACTAACAAGAGAGCACAATGATGCAAATGTGCTGTGCCTATCTGGATGGAACACGCCCCCAGCAAAAGCAAAAAAAATAATCCGGGTGTGGCTAAAGACAGAGTTCACTTACGAGCCAAGACATGTCAGAAGAATAAAAAAAATTTTATTGATTGAACAACATGAATAATCAGATAATTCCAACCATTCTTGTAAAAAACAAAAAAGAACTAGTAAAAAAATTAAAGAAAGTAGAGAGATATGTTCAGAGAGCACAGATAGACATAATTGACGGAAAATTTGCATCAAACAAGACAATAGGACCTCAAAGCTTCAAAGAATTAAGGACAAAAGTAAAAACAGAAATGCATCTGATGGTAAAAGATGCTGACAGTTATGTTACTGATTTTATAAAAATAAAGCCATGGATGATAATAATTCATATTGAATCATGCAGAAACAAAAAACACATAAATGCATTAATAACTCAAATACAAAAAGCAGGAATAAAAGCAGCAATCGCACTAAAGCCAGAAACCCCTGCAGCAAAAATAAAGCCATTTCTGAAAAAGATTGACCAGGTTCTTGTTATGACCGTGCATCCTGGATTCTATGGAGGAAAATTCCTTCCAAAAATGCTTCCTAAAATAAGGCAAATAAGAAAGATGAGCAGAAAAATAGACATTGAAGTCGATGGAGGAATAAGGCCTGGAACAGCAAAGCTCTGCAAAAAATCAGGTGCAAACATCTTCTGCTCAGGAAGCTTCATATTCAAAGCAAAAAATATAAAAACAGCAATAGAAGAACTGAAGAAAGACATAAAATGAAACAATATGATGTAATAATAATTGGAACAGGGCCTGCTGGCCTGAGCGCCGCAATATACACAGCAAGAGCAGAACTAAAAACACTTGTGCTCGGCAAGACAGAGAATGCACAGCTATGGAAGGCACATACAATAGAAAACTACTTCGGCATCGAGTCAATGCACGGCCACGACATGCTTGAGCTTGGAGTAAAACAAGCAGAAAAATTCGGCGCAGAAATAATAGAAGAAGAAGCAGTAAGCATAAAGCCAAAAGACAAAAAATTCACTGTGAAAACAGCAGATGACAAAGAATATGAAGCAAAAGCAATAATCCTCGCAACAGGAATGCCTCTGGTTCTTTCAGGAATAAAAAATGAGGAAAAATTCACAGGAAAAGGAGTGCATTATTGTGTCGTGTGCGATGGATTCTTCTACAAAGGAAAAAAACTGGCAGTAATAGGCCACAGCAACTTTGCAGCAGAAGAAGCCCTTGAGCTTTTGACTTACACAAAAAACATAACAATAATATCAAACGGCAGGGAATTTGACTTATCACCTGAAATGAAAAAAGAGATTGAGAAGAACAAAATAAAGCTCATAAAAGACCAGATTGCATCTTTTGAAGGAAGCAAAGCAATGGAAAAGCTCGTCACAACAGAAGGCAAAGAACTGAAGTTTGATGGAGTGTTCATGGGCATAGGAACTGCATCAGCAGCAAGCTTTGCAAAAACATTCGGCATAGAAACCAAAGGAAACTCAATAGTCATAGATAGGGAAGGAAAAACAAATGTCCCAGGCATATATGCAGCAGGAACATGCACAGGAGCAGTATCACAAGTCTCTGTTTCTGTGGGGGAAGGCTGCACAGCAGCAATGAGCGTGATAAAACAACTGAAAGACAAAAAAACATACATTGATTACGGGGAGAAAAAATAATTCTTAATCTTCATAACCATACAGTTGCTGCTGGTATGTGAATGGCCTGTAGTATTCACGCTGCTTCATTATTGGCCCAATCAATACAACCTCTCCTGGAAGAGGATCTGGGTCTGGATATGGCTCTGCGGTAACAACCACAAAATCATAAGGATCAAGATAATTATTGCCTCTGTACTCAAGCAAGCCAACTCCGCCCATAGCTGCTTTAAAGATGCCAAGGCTCAGCCTGTATCCAGTATCTGCATCATAGAGCCAGGCCTCGTAAACATTATTTTTCTTATAAGAAGGCTCGATATCTTTTGTGCTTAATACAACATGGCTTCTTGGGTAATACCTGTTCCTCCTGCTGTCCAGCCTTGCGCTTCCCCTAGGATAAAAAGGAAGATATTTTGCAAAATAATCATAGCCTTTTTCAACAGGAGGCTTTAACTCAACTGTTGTGCTGACCTTGTACTCTTGCACACGCGTATCATAATTAGATATCCTCTGCGGACCTGACCTGCCGACATCAGTATATATTGAAGAGCCGCCGTAAGGATATGGCGATACGTACTCTAGTGCTGAAACAACTCCCGCTAGCAAAATCAGTGCCAGCAGCCCGATTAGTATTTTTGTTTTCATTTGCCGTAATATGACATTGCACTAACATCCTGAGTCGCTTTCCTGACCTGAGGAATCTTTCCTAAAAGCACAACTTCCCCAGGATTTGGGTCGCTGTCTGGAAAAGGCTCTTTTGTGACCATGATATAATCATAATTGTAAATATAGTGCGGGAAATCAACAAAATTAAGGCTCGTTAATCCACCATATGTTGCGGGCGCAAAAATTCCAATAGTTAAAGGATAGTTCGTATCCTCATCAACAAGCCAGGCCTCGTAAACCTCTGTCACACCAATGCCAATAAGATCTCTCATTTGCAGGTATATGTTTGTTTTGTACATATCACTTCCATCTTCCCTGTTACTTATGATTCTTGCGTTTCCTGCAGTCATTCCTGGCAAGAACTGCGTCCCTTGTTTTGCAATAAACTTGCTCTCAACAGGCTCAAGCTCAACGTACTCATTCATTATTGTGTATCCACGCATCCTCGGGTCCCAATTACTTATGTGCTGAGGATCACGACCTCTGCTGATGTAAGCATTGTATGGAAGGTTCTGTGTCAAAGAGGTTGCTCCTTTGAAGCCCAAGTAGCCTTCAGTTATGTCCTTCAATCCCCACCCTGAAAGTGGTTTCATGTATTCAGAACCAAAGTATATGCTTCTCATCTGCTCAGGCGTCCTTATCTGATACCAAGATTTAGCATAAGCAAGCGATACTAAAAGGACTGAAATTAAGAAAACAATGATTAGAAACAATAGTATCCTTGCCTTTTGCATCAATACACCTCTTTTCTAAAAGTTATAACACAATTCCTTTATAAATGTTTTTGTTTTTTAAAAGTAATCTAGTTGAATAAACTTTATATACTAACTATGAATAAAAGAATATCGCTTACGTTTCGCGGCAGTGTCAGAGTGGCCAAATGAGCTAGGTTCAGGGCCTAGTGGCTTAGACAAGAGCGCAGCGAGTGTCTGCTACAAAAGCTGCGCTTTTGGAGCAGTGCCTACGCAGGTTCGAATCCTGTCTGCCGCAAACTTTTTTTTCTTCAACTATTACCAGGGCAGGAGCAAATTCACAAGTAGGGCCGACACGGCCAACAGCACTTCCATCCGGGCATAATTTCGCTTCTTCTGTGCATGCAACTGGCTGAGGCTGCTGCTTGCGAACGATTTTACACTCACTCTCAACACATCTTGTCTCGAGATGAGCTGCTATGCCTGTGCAGAAATCAGGGCAGTCTCTAGAGAAATCAACATACTTCTCTGCATATTTTTTGTTACCAACAAAACAATTTTGGGTTGTTATATCAATTCCTCCACAAATGCAGTCGTCATCTGTGCTACATGTTTTAGGAGATTCCTTGACAGCATCAGGAACATAAGCACAACCAGAAATAAAAACAAGAAATAAAAAAATAAAAATAAAATCTTTCATTTTAAACTATTCTATAAGACACGCTAACAGTTGCCTGTACACTAATCTGTTCAGGCTCGATAGGGGCAGGCATTGCAGCGCCCATATCTGCTTTCACAGCCATCTCAGCATATCCCCTGTAAATCGGGCCGTAGTTGAAAGATGACTCTGAAATGTCCTGGATTGCACCAAGCTTAACTCCCAAGCCAGCAGCAATTGTCTCTGCCTTTGCCTTTGCATTCTGAGCTGCCTGCTGCAAAGCATCTCTTCTTACCTGCTCTTTCTTCTTGTCGCTCAAGTCAAACTGCACGTTCTCCACACCATTTGCCCCTG
The DNA here is from genome assembly GCA_038884515.1 of Candidatus Woesearchaeota archaeon. Lineage (GTDB taxonomy): Archaea > Nanobdellota > Nanobdellia > Woesearchaeales > ARS49 > JAWABT01. The sequence continues at coordinate 6,899 of JAWABT010000005.1, forward strand.
CATCAACAGCAACACTAATGAACTCGCCAACCTTGTCAAGGTCTGTTGTAGTGACTTTAATCGTGTGATAAAGAGTGTATCCCATCTCAATTGTCTTCTGTTGGACATTATCCCACTCATGCCAGGGATAAAGATTATACTGGTCTGTCTCAATCTTGTCAGAAGCAATACCTGCTCTCTTGAGCGCAGACTGAACCTGAGCCATTGTCTTTGAATTCTGGTCCTGAGCTTCTTTAGCTGTCTTTGCCCTTGTCTCAACCTTTATCCTCATGATTGCCTCGTCAGGCATCACTTGCAATTCTGAAGTTCCTGAAGCAGAAATCTTTGGTATTCCCTCTCCTCCAGGACCTGACTGTGCTATTGTTATAGGCCTCTGGTATTGTGTGTAGACTAGGGCAAATGTTGCTAACACAACCAAAAACAAAGCAATCACGACATAAAAATTTGTTTTTTCCTGCATAAAAATCATCCTCCTTGATTATTTTTGTACTGTTAAGCATATCATTTATAAATACTTTAGTTTTTTGTGAGGGATTTGCCTTAAAGCGTTTACTGTTAACCGTTTACCGTTAACCGTTTGATTTTTTAAGAATTATTTCTTCCTCAATACCCGGCTCTTACTCAAGAAATAAATTCCAAGGATAAATAACATAATAGTCAGCACAATAAAACCAATCATCAAATAAGAATATACAGGAGATATCTGATTTACGGCTTCAGGAGCAACCTGTGCTGCATCAAGCATTGGCTGAGGAGCTGATTCTGCTGCTGTTGCAACAATACCTTCTTCGGCAGCAATAGCTGCTTCTTTTGCTGCAAACACCCTTGCCTCAGGAGCACCAGCCAGTACACCAATCTGCCCTGCAAAATAATTCCTGACAGTAATAATAGTTCCTGCAACAGAAGCAAGGAAAAATCCGAGCACAATCCATAATCTTTTTCTTTCAGGATCAAGAATGCATTTAGCTTTCTCAGTCAGGGAGTAATAAATCCATTTCCTGCCTTCCTCATGCCTATTGACAAGACCTGCTTTAACTAAGTCAGAAAGATGCTCTTTAACAGTCGGAACAGAGATATTAAGCACAGCAGAGAGCTCTGACTGAGTATGCCTCCTCTGCTCAAGAGTCTTAAGAATTTTTACTCTGGTGCCTGCTGCCAGTGCCTTGAACGTGCTCTGGTTAAGAACAATTTTGGGCTCTTCCATAAAAACAAGAAAAGAGTTTTTGTTTATTAAGCTTGGGATTTAATATGGCAACTGGCTTAACAGAATCACAGTTATTTTGCCTGCTGTTTGATTATTTTTTCAAGTTTTGCTGCAGTAGAAAAATCTTCAGGAGCATGCCCCAGCTCACAAAGCTGTTTTTTACGGGCAGCATAATCTAGTTTTGCTGCTTCATATTCTGAGTTTGTTTTGAAATATTCTTGTTTAGGCTCGTGGCACATGTTGCGCAGTTTACAAAAAAGAATGTGTTTTTCAGCAGGTGTTGCGAGTCCAGCACGAACCCTATCAATCTCCTTCTGGAGGTTAATATAGCCAAAAATTCTAAGCACTTCGTATATTAAATCCACACCCACGTGATTCACCTGCCTGAAAGACATATTCAGCTGTTTATAAAGATTTGTGAGTTTTGCCAGTGACGAAAGATTAGATTTTTGAGGGTGCAACAAAGACTGTTTTAAGGACGAACAAAAAGAGAGCCAACCCTGTACTTTTTGCGAGAAGAAGATACTCTTCGTATCTCGACTTTGGCTGGTGGGAGAACAAGGCATGGCCCTCTTTTTTGTTCGTAATCATTAGAGCTGAAAAAATCTTTGACTGGTAAATATTTAGAAAACTTTCTTTTAAAAGCTCTCCCACTGTTTCCCCACCCCTTTTTAAAGAAATTATCACCGACTAGTATTTAAATTTTTTGAATATGCAAAATCAGGCTTGGAAAAATCGAAAGGTTTTTATACTACCAGTATACACATTAGTATATTCAAAGAGGTGACTGTATGGTTACTGGAAAACAGGCGTTTACAATACTTCTGGCGATAGTAGTTCTAGTTGCAGTTGTAGGCATGATCATAAAGATGACTGCCAGCAAAACAGGTGGGTTTTATTATGCTGGAAACTCAATACAGTACGAAAACCCAAAAGAAGCCTGCAAATCTATAATGTGCGCAAATGGGCCAGCAAATGTCATTGAGAGCACAGGAGATCTTTTCCCATACGGAAGCTACAGAATGGTCGTGCGATGCTACTGCCCAGAAAATCCTGGTGCTGTCATTACTGTTCCTATGGTTAGAGCACTACCATTAGAAAGATACTAAAAAAGAGGTGAAAAATATATGGCAAAAAATGAAGGTCGAAACACGGCATTAATCTTGCTTGGAATTGTGGTGATTATTGCAGTAGTCGGATTGATACTGTTGTTTACAGGAGTAAGAACAGGAAAAGCGTACTACTACCCTAACAGCGGAATAGGAGTGTACCAATACAGCAATACACAATTTTATCCATCAGCAAGAGAGGCCTGCTTGAGAGCAGTGCATTGCCAAGATGGGTGGGGAGGAGTTCTTGTTAGCCCACCTGAGCAAAGTCCGGCAATATGCGTATGCCCAGAGCATTTCTTTCCAGAAACAGTTTTTGACTGGACCGCAGTAAGGCTGGGCGAGGATCCAGCACCAAGAGACTGGAATCACAATTATGAATGGAAGATAGTCTGGAAGATGCAGAATGCAATGTACTCAACAGGCGGAGCAAGAGTTTACGAATCCCCAGGATATCCTCCAATGGGTACATACTCTGCGTACTAAATGACATTGTTTAAAAATAGAGAAACCATACTAGCGATAGCAAGAATAGTTACAGTAATACTGCTTGTAGGCATAGTATTAATGCTGAGTGCTGAGAATACAGGAAAAGTGGTTACATACAGGTACTCCAAACCAGGAGGGTGTTATAGCACCCCTGAGGAAGCATGTGCGCGAAACATGCACTGCAGAACCTGGGAAAGAGGAGTCCCTGTTGTACCGCAACCTAAAGACATGACGCCACCAGGCTATGTTGCCTGCAAGTGCCTTAACCAGTTTAAACCAGACACATACGTCTTTGTACTTATGTGCGCATGAAAATGAAGAAAGAAAAAATAAAAGCAATGATTTTACTTGGAATTATTGCATTGTTTGTCATTATAGGACTGGTGATGCTGTTCAACTCAGCTTTGACAGGAGAATATATAAGGGCATACCCGCCTGCTGCAGAACCAGTAAAATTCCCAACATCATTCGCACGAATGTACTGCACGCTGCCAGAGCCGAGGCTTGACCTTACGCAATACGAATGCAGAATGATTGGCTGGGCACAGTGCGCCCAGCTACATGGAACACCAGGCAGGATAACAACATGCCAGGAACACTGCGGTCAGGAGATAGCAAACATCTGCAGAAAAGCATACGGCAATTACGGAATAGGGATCCAGTACACATACGAGCCGCACCTCGGGCTAAGGAGGCCTGTCACGGACAATTAAAAAATGGAATCAGACAAATTGCTGCTCGGAATGATGCTGGTCGGAATCACCGGATTGGTGCTGATGATTCAGAGCGAATTGACAGGCAAGTTTTATTACAGAACACCAAATGAGGCGTGCGCGACGTACATAAGCATGTGCGAGGACGGCCTGCCCCCTGTTTTCACAGGGAACGTTGATGAAAAAATAAACATAGTCGAGTGCAGGTGCGTGACAAACCCTTACAAGACAGGGTGGCGCTCATTAGTAATAGAATATGGGAAGGTGTCATCATGAACGAAGAAAAAAAACCAATGCTCGCAATGCTGCTTGTGGTTTTGATTGCAGTAGGTGGGCTTATTGTTTTATTTGACAACAGCATTACAGGTGCACTCTCAGGACAGCAGACAGCGTATTCAAGAATTTACGGACTGAGATATCATCAGAACCCATGCGCACTGTTAGACTGCCATTGGGGCGGAAAGACTGCAGTTGCAGTGGATGTAGATCCTTCAACTGGCACAGTCGTGTGCATGTGCCCAGAGCACTCAATGCCGTACTACCAAATATCACACTGGACAAAACAATAAGCGAGGAAAAAATGGAAACAAAAAATTTAGCACTAACCATATTGGGAATAGTCGTGATAGTAGCATTAATCAGTCTTGTTCTGCTCTTCAAGGTGCAGAAAGAGGCAGCAGTTACATACCAACAGCTGATACACAGGGACTATGCTGTGCTCGCGGATTATAGCTTCTGCGACGACGGTCCCTGCGGAAAATCAGCAATCTGGATCGGAGACGACTCATTCACAGGCAACGCAATCTGCCAGTGCCCTGATGGAAAAATATTCCAAACAGACAAGAGACGGGTATACTAAATGAAGCAAAGCACTGAAAAGCAGCTAGCATTTATTATACTTGACATAGTCGCAATCATAGCAATACTTGCTGTAGTTCTTGTCGCAGACCTTGCAGACCAGAATGAAAAAAATGCGGTTCAAAAGTTGATACTTGGCGATGCGCTTGCTAAACTCAGAGGAGAAAACCCAACTATTTTTCCTGACAAAACATACCCTTGCAGGATAGTCGAGTGCCCGTACGGGCAGCAACCATTTGACATGGGCGTGACGGACGACGGCCACGAAATATGTGTCTGCCCAAACGGAGACAGATTCTTGATTTCAAGGATACAGTATTATGCAGGAAATTACAAAAGCAAACCATAAATTTTGAGCTTACGTAACAGTTAGCCGTAAATGTTATAAACAGCAATTAATTCTAATTTATTATGGAACTACCTAAAGAAATAAAAGAAGTTCTTGAAAAGGAAAAAATAAAAGACCTAAGACCCTGCCAGGAAAAAGCAATAAAAGCAGGAGCGCTTGAAGGCAAAAGCATCCTTGTATGCACACCAACAGCATCTGGAAAAACACTCATAGCAGAGCTTGCTGGAGCAAAAAACATAATTGAAGGCAAAGGGAAAGTAGTTTATATCGTCCCTCTTGTTGCGCTGGCAAGCGAAAAATACAAGGAATTCAAAAGAAAATACGAACACCTCTTCAAAATAGCACTCTCTATCGGAGACTATGACAGCTCTGACCACTACCTGATTGATTATGACTTCATAATCTGCACAGCAGAAAAACTAGACAGCCTGATAAGGCACCACGCGCTATGGCTGAAATTTGTCAGCCTTGTAATAATTGATGAAATACACCTACTGAATGATGTCAGCAGGGGGCCAACACTTGAGATATTAATAACAACACTGAAAAAACTCCTGCCAAGCATACAACTGATTGCTCTTTCTGCAACAATAGGAAACCCAGAAGAACTGGCAGAATGGCTCGGAGCAGAACTAGTCACTGACAACTGGAGGCCAGTTCCCCTGCACAAAGGAATCTACCTGCAGGGAGAGATAGAGTTTGAAAAAAAAGAATAAGAAAATATAAAAAAAATTAAAGCTTTACAGCTTTATTTTCTCTGCAAACTTACCAATTATTGGTATTGGCTTCTCAACACCAGACAAGGCATTTATCCAGCCAATCACCCACAATATCAGCATGCAGATATACAGCAATACCATCACAATCCATCCAAGGATTGGTATAAACACAAGTATCATAGCAACAACCCAAACAATAATCCATGCTATGAACAGGACAAGACCCTGCTTTGCATAATACATTGCATACTTATTGTCCTTCTTTGCAAGCAAGACAATAATAAATCCGATTATTGTCAAAAATACCCCTAAAAAAGCAAATATTTTGCCTTCTTCAACTTCTTTTGATGCCAATCAAATCACCTCATTGTGTTTTTTAATTTTAGTGGAAGAAGTGCTCTTACCACCCCATTAAAACAATATTTTTAAGTTTTAATTTATAAACTTTTCTATAGAATATAGAATTAAAGGCCTATGCTTGCAATAATCTTCTCTTTATTAAATGGCTCTAAATCCTTGTACTCCTGTCCTGTGCCTATGTAAAGAATCGGCTTCTTTGTAACATAAGAAACAGATATGGCTGCCCCGCCTTTCTCATCAATATCTGCCTTTGCAAGGATTATGCCATTAATTCCGACTGCTGCATCAAACTGCTTTGCCTGCTCAACACAGTCATTTCCTGTGATTGATTCACCCACGAAAACAACAAGGTCTGGCTTTGAAACCCTAACTATTTTTTTCATTTCCTCAACAAGATTGTGGTCAGAGTGAAGTCTTCCTGCAGTGTCAATGAGAACAACATCTTTTCCTTTTGCCTCTGCATGCTTGATTGCATCAAATGCAACAGCAGCAGCATCTGCACCATAATCATGCTTTATCAATTTAACGCCGAGCTTGTCTGCATGCATCTGCAATTGGTCAATGGCAGCTGCCCTGAATGTGTCTGCAGCAGCAAGAACAACAGATAATTTATTCTGCAAAAGCATGTGAGCAACTTTTGCAATGCTTGTTGTCTTTCCAGAGCCATTCACTCCGACAAAACAAATGACAAAAGGCTTTTTCTCTTTTGCTTTCTTTATGATATCAATCTGCTCAACATCAAAAAGCTCGCTTATTGATTTCTTAAGAGTATTAACAACAGTCTCCTCAACTTTCCCTCTTGGAACAGGCTTCTGCGTGAGCTCTGTCTTTAAATCAGTTTTTATCTTATCAATAACCTCGACAGCAACATTATTCTCAAGCATTGCAAGCTCCAAGTCCCAGAACAACTCATCAAACTGTTCAGGAGAGATTATCTTTGTAGTTATTTTTTCTGTGATAAAACTGAAGAATCCTTTCTTTTTAGGAGATTCCTCGACTTTAGGAACTACAACTGGCTTCTCGATTGGCTTTGGCACTTCAACTTTATGAGCATGAGCTTCAATATCCTTTGGTTTCTCTTGAACTTGCAGTGTTTCAACAATTTTTGGTTTTTCTTCTACTTTTGGGATAACTTTTGATTTTTCAGTTTCAGTTTTAATTTTTGGCTTTGCCTCTTCAACCTGTGGCTTAGCTTCCTCAATCTTTTTCTCAACCTTGACTTCTGGCTTAGGCACTTCTTTTGGCTTCTCAATTGGCTTTGCTTCCTCAGCCTTTGGCTTAATCTCCTCTTTTGGTTTTTCAACTAGCTTCTCGACCTTGACTTCAGGCCTGACCTCTGGCTTAGGAATCTCTTTTGGCTTCTCCTCTGCTTTTGGAGCCACCTCTACTTGTTTCTTAACCTCGACAACTGTTTCAGGAGCCTGCTCAACTTTTCCTGTGAGCTTGTTGAGAGCGCTCTTAAGCTTTTCCTTTAGAAAACCAAACATCTTAAACTCCTGTGAGTTTTCTTACTTCTGACTCAACCAAGGCTGCACGCCTGGCAATCTCCTCCATTTTTGCAGCAATATCTTCCTGAACCTTCCTGAGTTCCCTGGATTGGGTCTTCATCATCTCCATAACTTCAGGCAGAGTTTTCTTCACAGCAGTCCCTGCACCTACGTTAATCAAAGCATCTTTGTTGTCAAGCAGTTTTGCCTTCAAAAAGACACCTGCACTTATCGGAATAAAAATCTCTGTTCCAACATCCACTTTAGCAACATCATTAATGCACTGCACAACATACTCTATCTCACTAACCTGCTGCTCAACTGCCTGCATTTGCTGCTGGGCCTGCCTCATCTGCTGGTCATAGAGCTGCAGTTCAAGATACTTCTGCTGGATCTCCCTTGCACCTTCGCTTTCTTTGCCTGATTCTTTCTTTGTCATTGTTTCACTCCAATTTCTTCAATAAATCTTCAAGGAAATGATCATATGTGTGCCCGCCCTTTAAAAAAGTTAGGGGCAAATCAATAAAAACAGATTTCTTCTCCCTAACGAAATGATCACGCTCCCTCTTTACCAGCTCTTTCAAAAACTCTTTTTCATCTTTTGTAAACCTCATTTTTCCACCTCTTTTGAAGTTTCTTGCGGGGCATTGATGTTTATCTCACCAAAATGCTCTTTCTGTTCAAGCTCAACCTTCCTGTCGTGAGACAGGTGCAGAAGCGGAATAAAAGTGTATATCTTATCCTCTTTTTTATCAGATGGGACAAGCTTTGAAAAAGTCAGCTGCTCATCTTTCTTCGAAAAAAAGAAGCTAACAATTCTTTCATAAAGCCCTTTGATTGCAGCAGTGATGTCAAACTTCCTTTGCGGCACAACAACATTTGACTCCCTCAGCGAGTTAAAAACCCTTCTCTTCTTGACTTCAAGAGCCTGCTCAAGAGCCTTCACAAGGTCATAAACAGAAACCTTTCTCTTTCTCGGCTGAGGAGTCCTTGGGAAAAGCTCGATCCCTTCATAGAGAGCCCTTTCCTCGCCCTGCTTGAGCTCTTTTGCAAGGTCATCATAAAACTCTTCATCACTCATGTCAGTCGCGGCAAGAAGCCTGTCAAACTCACTAAGGTCCTCTCCAAGCAGTCTGTTTGACTTTATCTTCAGCAGTATAGCAGCAGCAAGAAGAACTTTACCGCTAACCTTCAAATCCATATCCTTATACTCCTTCAGGCGCTGGATGTATTTCTGCGCAAGCAGGCTGATGTTAATATCCCAAGGATCCATCTGCTCTGTCTTAATCAAATCAAAAATAATAGCCTTCCAGCTAACTTCATTCTCCTCTACTAAAAGCTGGAATAATTTGTCTTGCATTGAAAATTCTAATTAATATATAGTATATAAAAGTATCCACTGTTTGAAGCTGCAGATATTTGTTTTCCTTCGGTTGGGTGCCAAGGGCACAGAGACAAATGCGTATGCGTTAACCGTTTACCGTGAGCCGTTGACCGTTAACGGCAGAGTGAACCGTGAACGGTAAACGTTCTTACCTCTCTGTCCGAGGACTTTAGTTTTGGATTTTAGAAAACAGCTTCTTTTACCATAAATCTTTTTAAGTGGTATTGTTTCTTTTCTTTCTGTCGGGCTCGTGGTCTACCGGCCTAATCCTTTAAAAAAGTATTAGAATTCCAAAAAGGTCTATAAGGGAATCTGCGCCTAACTGCCCGCTTTTCAGTAAAACTTTTAAACCCACTTCTCATTCCAATCAATACTGGGCTCGTGGTCTAGTGGCTATGACAACACCCTTACAAGCAAATGCTTGAGAAAGGTGTAGGTCGCCGGTTCAAAAGCGTTAACAGTTAGCGGTTAACCGTTTACCGTAATTGGTGAATGGTCCACGGTTGATGGTTAACGCATGAAAGTCCGGCCGGGCCCATTTCATTTAAAAATTCAATTAACGCGAACCATCGAAATATATTATAAGGTTCGCGCGTGCAGCCTTGTGCTGCACCTTTGATAGAACTTTGTAAAGTCGCGCCGATGGTTGAATGGTACAATTGGCCCCTGCCAAGCAAAAAACGCGGAACGGGTCAGGCCCGGGTTCGATTCCCGGTCGGCGCATAAACTTTTTATTCTTTAACGTTATTAGTAATAGTATGGGAAAGCTATTTGACCCGCACTACCACACAATCCAGAGCGACGGAGACAGCAAAATTCTTGAATCAGTAGATGCAGCAAAAAGAGCAGGCCTTGCTGCATTAATAATAACTGACCACCTCAACAGGTTCGGATACACGGATTCATACAGAACTAACAAGAATCTTGTGACAACACTAACAGGACCGCACAAGCCAGACAAATACCCTATAATAATAGGAATGGAGTTTGGCCTTCCGCCAGCAGTCGGTTTTGGAGAGGTCCTCATATTCGGCACAGAAATCTGCCAAGCAATACAGAACAATCTTGCAGAAATAAACAATTTTGACCTTGCAGAATTCAAAAAACTAAAAGACAGACACAAGTGCGCAATCGTGCAGTGCCACCCGAACAAAGAAGCAACTGGCGTGGACGAAAGAATACTGCAGATAATTGACGCTTGCGAGATAACAAGAAGCGGAAACGCGCATTACAATTACGAAAAAATATTAGAGGACTGCAAAAAGAAAGGAATAACACCAGTAGCAAGCTCTGACGGACATATTGCGTATAGAGATTCTGAACTTATTTACGAAGTCC
>JAWABT010000006.1:0-16470 GCA_038884515.1 Candidatus Woesearchaeota archaeon
TCAAGGAATTATCTGGGTTAAGTGATATCCCTCCCTGTGGACTACCACATTGCGTCTGCGTGTACATTGTGCAGTCAGCAAACTCGCAGCTCTTGCTGAGCTTTTGATTCTTATCATAAAAGCAGGTCTTTGCTGTTGTTGAGAGCGCCGCTGCCTTCTGCTCTGTGCATGCATCAAACAAGCTGTTGTATCCCTCTTTATTTCCTGCACTAAGAGAATATGTTGCACCACAATTCGGGCACGGATCAAAGCGCGAATCATAGCACACCCCAAGACCTAATGATGGAATTGTATCTTTCCAGACACACTGGCCGATGCCGCAGTTATTTCTCTCACAGGCACCTTTTGAGTGATAATCAAAACAACCCATACTTGCACTGCATTGATAGCACTTATCAAATATTGATTTAGACTTATCAAGGAAACAGTATTTCTTTGCTTGGTTTGTCCCTTCACAAGCCGTTAGTGACGGAAAAATACCAAAATTCCCACCAAGATCACAGGCAGTTGGCTCTACGCAACGTGCTGCTGTGCCATCTGATACACAAATTTTTGCGCCCGTGCAGTCAACAGCTGGAGATGGTCTTGAAATCTTATTTGCATTGTTGCAGAACCATGACTTCTCAAACAAGGTGTTAAATGTGTTTCGCACAGCATCGCCGAAGTTTGCTACGAATGCATCTGGACTAACTGTCTTGTACCCATTATTTTCCAGATATGTTTTTATGAAATCCTGGCTATAAAAGAATCTGGAGATACAGAAGATGCTCGTGCCTTGTTGCCCCCAACACTCTATATCCCCTGTGTTAACTGCAGTTGTTGCATTAAAAGAATCGCCGGCGATATTATAATGAGCCATAACCCTGTAAGTATAAACCTGATCCCAAAGCAAGCCAGAATTATCTGTGAAAGTATTTGTTGGAGGAATCTTTGCTAGCTCGGTGAAATCAGAACAAGTGCTGCCTTTGCACCTGAATATTTTAACGTAATCAGCTGGGCAGGGTATGTTGAAATCAAGCTTTACTGCCCTCTGCCCTTTAACTGGCGATGCAACAAGATTTGAGGGCGCAGGCTTATAACCGGGAGCCCCGCACTGACCAACAGCAGGAGGCTGCGTTATTGTCGTTGCATTGCACATCTGGTTGCATGTTGTTGTTAAATTTGGTGGTGGGCCAAGAAAAATGAAATTCTTTGACAAACAAGACACCTGGTTTTCAAAAGTTCCTGCGAAAGTAACCGGATCACAGCAGCAGCCCTGCTGGCCTTGAGCATAAACAATAGATAAAACTATAAAAATCATACAAAACATTGGCAGTATTATTTTTTTCATTGCACTGGACAACCTATTGGAATAAATCTTACAACTTGATAATCCTTAAGCTCTTTATCATCTGCTGTCACAGTAATCTTCAAGCCGCCGGTTTGCTGGTCTGCACTATAAGATGCCAAGGCCCATGTCGACCAATAATTAGCATCAATGGCACTTGCGCTCGGATCTATGGAAAAAGTGATTACATCATTATCAGGATCTTTAGCAACAAAAATCAAAGGAAATATCTGTGAAACAGGCGTTGATTCAGGAGAAGCAACAGCGACCGCTGCAAGCGGAACAAAAGTGAACTGGTTTCCATTGAAACGAACATCATTACCGATGCAATAAAAATATTTGTCTATTCTTGTTTGATTTATCCATTGCAATGCAGGAGCCCTGTTCCTTCTGGCAATCCTCCATTCATATGGTACCCCCTTTAATTTTGCCTTAAAATCTTGGTATACAATAATATCGTCTTTTTTGAAAACATCCCTGTTTATTGTGATGAAATAGCTTGCTGTTGTGTTCGGCTCGTAACTTATATTTGAGATTTCGGCATCAATTATGCTTTTGATTGTATAATATATCTGTCCGAAGCGCACAGGATAGCTGACTGAAAATTGTTTTAACTCTGTCTGCGCGCCTGTTGCATATTCTTTTATCATTACAGACCAGTTGAGAACAAAAGATATGTATTCCTCTACTGCGAGCTCTGTCACATTTTCTGCAATAAACATCTGAACAATTGGCGGGGCGCCTGTCTCTATATGCAGGCCTTGTTCCTCAAAAGTGCTCCAACTAGTACATTTCAAAAGGTTTGACGCAATGCTTTTTTCCAATTGGTCCTGTATGGATAGCGAACCACTTATCTCTCTATAAAGCGGAGGAAGTTTTGATATGCCAAAATAACCATAATCTTGAATTCCTCCCGTGGTGTATGGAAACATCGGCCAGGGATAATCTGGTGGCTCTGCACTGAAAATGTCGCCGATTTTTCCTGTTGGTGGAACAATATCATACGCCAGCTTTAAGTTATCATAATCAAGATAAGTAACTCCTTTAAAGACAGATGATGGGTCTGGGATAAGGCCTCCCTGGCTTTCATAAAGAAATCCGCCTTGCTTTCCAACAAGCTCTAGGGACATTGAAGCAGAAACGTCAAGACAGTTCGTGATATAATCTTTGACAGCTTGAACTGTTGCCGGCCTAAGACCCTGCATGACTGCTTGTTCTGACCCTTTTTTTATTGCTTTTGAAGAAAAAAGATAAATCATCAGCCCGGTGCCTACTAAAATAAGTATACCAATGATTATGAAAATAGTAATTTGTGCTTTTTTCATTTCGGCCTCAGTTTTGATGTAAAATCCTGCCAAGCACTAATCCCACCTGTACCTGGCGTTTTCTTTCCAATTAAGAGTAAATCATTTAATGCAGGCACCCCACAATAAATTGTCAGGCCGGTCTCTGCATATTGCTTGAAGATATTTGTGCAAGTGCTATTATCAAAAGCATATCCTAAATACCTAGCTCCGAGATAACTGTGCCTCAGATCTGTCTGCTCAACTTCTTCAAAAGCAAAAATCTTTCTCCCGCCTTTCTCTGAATAATAAAACCTGTTGAACAGGGGCATTACGGTGAAAAATGAAAGATTTACCGTGCCGATGCTCCTTGCATAATTATTCAGCGCATCCAAGTTCGGCTTTATGTGATTAAGATGAAGGGATGCATAATTAACACCTGGCTGAAGATTGCCCGCTGGAAGATAAATTATGCTTTTAATTGCAGGATTATAAAAGAAATCTGTTGTTCCGCATCTTGTGAAATCAACTGCAGATGATGACACGCCATTGCATGCGCTTGCAGATGCATTCATAGCAAGAAGCAGAGAATTGCTCGGGTCATTAACAGCCACGTTAAAGCTTGCACCAACTACTGACCTGCCTTGATACTCAAGAACACAGAGATGATTTATGCAAGGGGCAGACTGGTTAAAACAACGATAGTCACTGAAAAATGCACCAACTCTTCCTGCAGGAACATCATAATTAACCTGGTTAAGCACGGCATCATATTTATCGCAATAAACCACAAAATTTCCTGGAGAGACCCTGTTCGCAAAATTAATTAAAGTCAAGGCAATCAATTTTGTCCTGCTGCTCCAAACGCCATTATCACAATAATAATCAAGAATATACTGCGTATTATTAATGCATCTTGGCTTTACACTTGAGAAATAAAGCTCAGGCATTCCATTTTTAGATGAATTAAACTCAGGACCAACACCAACAAGGCATTGGCTTACGAGAGGACAATAATTTGAGTAAAGCTTTTGCTTCATCTCATACTTGGGAGTTGTCGGATACCACTGCGCGCCAGCATAGACAAAGCTAGCTAAAAGAATCACTGACATGATTATCAAAATGATTCTCTTCAAAACTTCACCTCTTTTTTTATTTACTGCCTGCAAACAAAAGCATCTTCACCAATTGTGTAATAAGTGCCTTCATCAACACACTCAAACCCATTCCAGCACTGGTCATCCCTACAGCAGCCTGCTGATGATATGACCGTAATTCCATAATCAGATGGGTCCCAGCTGATATTTTTCGCAAAAGTGGCTTTTGCATCATTTGTATAGAGCCAGATTCCATCCGGCCCGCAAACAGAATGATTGCCAGGACCTGCTGCATTTTGCTTCAAACCAGCACAGTTCGGCTGAAGATTTGACAGCAAATTATTATTTGTATGAGTATCCTTAAGCGCGAGGAATGGTGAGTTGGAAGGAAGGGCGCATCCAAAAAATGCTCCCTGATAATTAAGTATTTTAGGATTTACCAATGTTCCTCGCTCAACAAAGGTTTTGTTCCAGCACCCGCCAAGAGCAAGTATTGGCTGTGCCGTGATTATCTTCCATCTATACCTGCAGGGCTCTCCTGACTCGCCAAGAGCATCAATTCTTATTGTTTTATTCTCCCAGGGAGCAATATCAATTGTGTCTGTTCTTAGTTTTGGACAGGCACCTATTGCACTAGATGATTCTGCAGAATATGACTCAACAGTAAGCCTTGCAGGACCTTTTATTGTGACATAATGACCTGTGTTACTGAGAATTATCTGCGATGAAGAAACCTGAGCGCCAGCATGCTTTGCAACAACAGCTTGTGTTAAATCAGGTGCAGGAGTGTCATACTCATTATAGTATTCTGTTGGGATATCATCTGCTTCTGAGCAGCACTTGCTTCCGGTCCAGTGGAATCCTGCTTTGTTGCAGGAACTCATATCTTTAATATCAAGGTCGGGCGTCCAGTCGCCGTCTGCTGCACAGTAATTATTTGCAACGGGGGCTCCAGAGTCTGCCCTGCAATAGCTTGCAGGATTTTTTGCATGCAGCATGATAAGAGACTGCCTCAACGCCTTGCCATAAAATGCAACATCATCAATATCACCAATAAAGTTTCCGCCAATAATTAAGGGATTATTTGACCAGGAAATATTGCCTAATATTTGTTCCTCAACAGCAATGCCGTCAAGATATAATTTTGCAGCACTTCCGTCATAAGTCAATGCAACATGGTGCCATACATTTGCAACTATTGTCCTTGAGCCAAAATCAAGCATTCCCTGGCCAGTATTTACTGCGCCGATAAGGATGCCGTTGTCTATTGCTATCCTAAATGAGTTTTCTTTCTCAAGAACTTTTCTTAACCCAGATGTCTGGGTTGGCTTTATCCAAGCCTCAATCGTGAATTCAATATTTGCGTTAAGGCTTCCTGGAATCTCAACCCTGTCTGCACCATCAAAAGACAAAGCACCATTAACCCTGCCTGTTGCTGCCACTGCACCAATATTATTTCCATTAAAGCTTCCTTTTGTATCTTTTGCAGTACCATCATCAAAAGTCCAGTAAGAAATAATATTCGGAGGACACCCTCCAGAACCAAGAAGCTCAAAAGTGGTTATGCCTGTCTCTGCAACAGCACCTCGGTCATAAGTATATGCAGGCGTGTCACCTTTGCACTCAAAAATCTCACCATTAGAGCAAATGTATTCATGAGTGCCAAGGGTTCCTGATACATTTAAGCTGTTGAATGCCCAATAATAACCAGAAGCACGAGGCCATGGCGAAGAAAAATCAAGCATCCTCTGAGTACTTCCTGATGCAACAAGACTATCTGAAACTCCCTGCACAGACTGGCCTTTGCAGCCATAGAATTTATTCTTATCAGAGACAATACTAATACCAGGACATGCAAGAAGGGCGTGAATATTACCAACATCATCAACAGGAGCCCACTGCCACCTGCCATCAAGGGTCTTTCCGCAGAATGCATTCAATCCTGAGTGATATGTGCAGTTAACTGCATCAAGGCCTGATGCCTGCTTTATTGCACCAGGATCTTCTCCACAGCAAACACCTTTGTACCAGTCAGCACCGGCATTCTCGCACAACTCTGCCTGCTTGTAATCACACACGCCATTTTCATCAATATCCGCACAGACATTAAGATAATCATCTGGAGCGGGATCTTTGATTTCTTTTTGATTATTGTATTCCTCTCCTTCTTTGCCAATCCAGTACATAACTTTAGGAGTATCTAAACCAAGATAAACAGTCTCTCCTGCAGGAGGAAGCTTATCGCCCATTAAATCATAAATCGAACCAACTGACTTAACCCGGTCTTCCTTGAAAACAGAACCAAGGCCAGAGATGGAAAGCTGAACATATTCTGTATCAAAAAGGAAAAGCACCCTGCACCTATCACTACCTGAACCACCACAATTATATTCCCAATTACCTGAGCACTCTGTACCAAAGCCACCGCCGCCATAAAGAATCCTGTCTGCAATGCGGTAAAAATAATAATTATCAAACCAGCCAGCATCACCGATACTGTTAGTGCACTTAATTATTTTAGAATTTTTATACAGCGTGCCCATTCTTAAATTAATGTGACATCTGTTGCATGGCGGGTCTCCATACCAATGAATAAAAACAACAATCATCCGAGGATCACCCGCGGGAGGGCCAAATATATTTGTAAAAGATTCGTCTGTCTGGACATACGGCCCAAAACGATAACTACCAGAACCAAATCTTGTTCTTGAATCACCGAGAGCCCACTCAAAATCAACAGCAACAGCGCTGCTTGACAGCAGAATTAACCCTAAAACTATCAAAAACGCTTTTGTGCTTCCCATATAAACCCTCTTTTTGGAGAATAATCCACTATTTCATATTTAAACCTTTTGCATATATTATAGGGGATTGTCATCTAAAGAAAGTTTTAAATAGTTTACAAGAAGATAACAACAAAAGAGGCAAAATGAAAATGGATTCTACAAAAAGATATTTCATTATTAGTGCCGTAGTTTTTATTCTGGTAATCATTATTATCGTAGCATTAGTAAGTTTTTTGGCAAAACCAAAATATGTGAGTTATTATACTGAAAAGTTTAATAACTGCATTTCAGAAAACCAGCAGACACATAATTTATTAATGGCTGCAAAAACAGAGGATGCGAATTATTGCGTAAAACTTCCGGTCG
The DNA here is from genome assembly GCA_038884515.1 of Candidatus Woesearchaeota archaeon. GTDB lineage: Archaea > Nanobdellota > Nanobdellia > Woesearchaeales > ARS49 > JAWABT01. The sequence continues at coordinate 6,860 of JAWABT010000006.1, forward strand.
AGCAAGCAAAAGCATGCATTGCTGCAATAAAAAAAGATGTTACTATTTGCGGAGATAGGCCGGAACCTAAAAAAATAGTCTGTCAAGCAGAAATACTTAAAAATCCAGCATTATGCCCGCCTGAAGATGCCTGGTGCCTCGCATATGCATCAAGAGATGAAAAATATTGCGCGCAATTAACAGAGGAGTCATCTAAAAAGGAGTGCATTACGTACGTGCGAATGGATGCCGAATCTTTTATCTCTGAAAAAGCGAAACAAGAGTGCAGTGATTCAGCATATGCTTATGCTGCAATTGTATCCCGGGACAAAACTGCTTGCGATAAAATAAAAGACTTGAAACTAAAAGAAAACTGCCTGAATTCATTAAAACAAACTTAATCCGTCAATTGCTTCCTTCTGATGCATTCCAATTGTCACAAAGAAAGACATTAAATCTTGAGGGGAACGCATCTCAAGAGGGTTTCTTGCGAAAGAAGCGATAACTATTTTATTCTTGTATTTCCTGCAGAGAGATATGTTTTGCTGCATCCTGCCAATAATCTGAGCCCTGAGCATACCTGATGAGTTCAGGACAGAGCTGAATGAAAACCCAATTGCAATATTATTCCTTTTTGCAAGGTCGCAAAGAATATGATTAAGGCCAGATGCTCTCTGATGGATGTAATCGTGCTTCTGTGCTTCCTCAAGCTCAAAAACAATATCTGGCTTTGATTTCTCAAAAGCAAACCTGTCATCACCTGTGCTTTTAACAAAAACAAGCTTTGACTTCTGCCTTGCACTCATCACTCTTTTCTGGTCAACAACAAGAGCAGCAAGAATTTTGAGTTTTGTCTCAAACTTTTTAGCTTCAGCAAATTTTGCTGCGTCCTGATAAACAAAAACAAGCCCTTTGTAGCCAAGCTTTTCAGCAATATCAATAAACTCTTTCTCATTTCCATCTGGAAACACAATATCAATCATAACCTGACCTGTATTGAGATAGTTATTTAAATCTTCTCATTAATCAAAGCATTTATGGAAGAGAGAGTCCAGAAAATAATGTCAGCAGCAGGAATCGCGGCAAGAAGAAAATGCGAAGAACTAATAAGACAAGGCAGGGTAAAAGTAAATGGAATCACGATAAAACTCGGAGACAAAGCAGACCCTGAAAAAGACATAATATCTGTCGATGACAAAATAATACGGCCAGAGAAAAAAGTCTATCTTGCACTCAACAAGCCAAAAGGTTATGTCACGAGCCTTGCAGAACCAGGCAAAAGAACAATAAAAGAACTAATAAAAATCCCGCAAAAAGTATTTCCTGTAGGAAGACTGGACGCAGATGCAGAGGGCCTGCTTATTCTAACAAATGACGGAGAGCTGGCAAACAGAATAGCACACCCGAGATTCATGACATACAAAACATACCAAGTCACGCTTGACAGGCCATTCACTGATTTTGGAAGATTAAAAAGAGGCATAACAATAGAAGGAAGACTTGTGAAAATAAAATATTACAAGCCAATAAAAAATGGGATTGAGATAACAATCCATGAAGGAAGAAAACACATAGTCAAAAAAATATTTGAAAAAATAGGATACAAAGTAAAGAAACTCATGAGAGTACAGATTGCAAACATAAAGCTGGGCAACTTAGGATTAGGAAAAACAAGATTTCTTTCAAGAGAAGAACTAAACGAACTAAGAGCGATTGTGCACGTGCGATAATATCTGGCAGGCCCTGCAAAAACTATCTCTGCTTGGTTCACCACACCCTTTACAAAAATTAAGCGATTTATTCGTAAAAAACTTCTTTCTTAATTCAGGAAGCTGCCTTAACAAATGCCTAACAATATTTATTTTGACATCTGGATTAATTTTTTCATACTCATAAAGAAAATTCCTGACATAATTCCTGTAAGCATCATGAGCGCAAGGACACCTGCCGTATTTGACAGGAAAACCCATAATTTTAGAATATCTCTCAACATCTGACTCTTTAACAAGATAAAGCGGCTTTATTCTTGGAACAAAACTCTTATCGCGAACCAAACCAGGCATAGGACCGAGACGAGCATTCATCTCCTGCTTGTTCTTTAAAAGATTCATCAAGTATGCCTGAGCCTCATCATCTGCATTATGACCTGTAACAACTTTTGTCGCACCAATCTTTCGCACAAATTTATTGATTAAATACTTTCTGAGAACTCCACAGACAGCGCAAGAGCGCATATCAACACCTTTTTGTTTAAGCAAGGACTGGATGTAGCATAAGGAATAACCAAACTTCTGCCTGAAAGAAATCACGTGAAGCTTTATGTTCTGTTCCCTGCAGAATTTTCGTATATTCTCCAGATTCTTCTTTGTATAATTTCCAATAAGAACATCCACAGTGACTGCCTCTGGCTTATAGCCAAATTTTTTCAACAAATAAAGAATGGCCGTGCTGTCTTTTCCCCCTGAAACAGCAACAACAAGCTTATCCTTCGAACTAATCAAATTGAATTTCTCAATCGTGTTTTTTACTTTTTTCTCAAACCACTCAACAAATTTTTTGTCTGAAAGCATTCAGTTCTTCCTCAATTTCTTTATTTTCATATGCAATCAAGGGCCTCAATACTTTTGTTTCAAAATTAAAATCCCTCATGGTATCAAGGGTATCATTGACTGCGATAGCTTTTGCCCTGGTTTCTCTGGCAAGAGCATCAATTTCTGAAAGATCTTTTATTATTCTAAGCTCAAGCTTTTCAACAAAACAATATTTCTGCAATAAATCTATTTTTATTTCTTTTAAAGCTACTGGAATTATGCTACAACCACGCTTCATCATCTGAAGGCCTGCAAGAAGGGAACTATCATCCTCGATAAGAACAAGAACTTTTCCTTCTATCCCCATTGGAAGCCCTCCAAGGCCTTTTGTTTTTTCAGAAAAAAGATAAACAAAACCCTGAATAATTTCTGCTTGAATATCAACATCAAAACCCTTCATTTTCACTTTTGCACACGTATGTTCCTTAATGAATGCACCGAGCTCAATCTCAAACTGCTGTGAAGTCAATGGAAAAGTCTTGTCAAGGCGCTGACATGTCACTCTGAAAGATTTTTCAGGAGAAAGACCTTTTACAAATTCAAGAGATGCTTTCTTAATTTCATTCATATTAAAACCCACATTAACTGCATTTGAAAAAGAAGCAATACCAAAAACACATTTCAAGCAATCACAAGAATCATTTGTTGAAATCATAATCCTTCCATAAGGCCTCGTGATTGCACCATACTCTATTTTGTGCGCATCAAGGCAAGCCCGAATATTTTTTATCAAAGTTTTCTCAAAAAAAGAACGGTTTTTTCCCTTAAGACCGATTTCTGCATAGCGGACAATAATCATTTTTTCTTCTGCTTATAATCCTCAATTGCCTTGTGCAGAGCCTCAACTGCGAGAAGAGAACAGTGAATCTTAATCGGAGGAAGCCCCTCAAGAGCATCAACAACATTATCTTTTGTGATTTTTGATGCCTCATCAATTGTTTTTCCCTTTGCAAGTTCTGTAATCATAGAACTTGTTGCGATTGCGGCTGCACAGCCCATTGTTTCAAATTTTATATCAACAATTTTGTCATTCTTTACTGTAATATACAGGTGCATGACATCACCGCAGGCCCTGTTGCCAACAGTCCCTATACCATCTGCGTTCTCTATTTTGCCAACATTTTTCGGGTTCTTGAAGTGCTCAATTACTTTTTTGCTATACATCTTACTTGTGCGCCTCTTGCTTTTGCTTGAAAGGAGACATTGCCCTTAATTTATCAACTGATTCTTTCACTGATTTTATTGCATAATCAATCTCTTCATCTGTTGTGTATTTGCTTAATGAAAACCTTATGCTTCCATGGCTCTGCTCTGGCTTCAAGCCAAGAGAGAGAAGAACATGGCTTGGCTCAAGCTTGTGCGAAGTACAGGCACTTCCTGTTGAAACAGCAACACCCTTGTCATCAAGACTCAAAAGCAGGGCCTCTCCCTCTATGTAATCAAAAGAAATATTAACATTATTGCACAATCTGTTTTCTTTAGAACCATTCAACCTTGCTCCAGGAATTTTCAATAGCTCGGCAATTAACTTGTCCCTGAGCTTAATCATTTTTTCAATATCTTTTTTTGAGATGAGTTCTGCTGCTTTTGCAAACCCAACAATCCCTGCAACATTCTCTGTTCCAGGCCTTAAATCAAACTCCTGCATACCGCCATCAAAAAGCTTTTGCAGCTTTGTGCCCTTTCTTACGTATAGCGCGCCAACACCCTTGGGACCATGAAACTTGTGAGCAGAAATAGATGCCAGGTCCAGATTTATTTTTTTAACATCAATAGGAACTTTTGTGAATGACTGAACAATATCAGAATGAAATAGAACATTTTTTTCCTTGCAAATTTTCCCAATCTTGTCAAGAGGTTGTATTGTTCCTATCTCATTATTTGCGTGCATTATTGTAACAAGAACAGTGTCTTTTCTAATAGAATTCTTCAACTCATCAAGCTTTACAAAGCCATCCTTATCAATACCAACATAAGTTAGCTCAAATCCTTCCCTCTCCAAAGCCTGACATGCATGAAGCACGGCGTGATGCTCAAAAGCAGAAGTAACAATATGATTTCCTTTATTTTTCAAGGCGCGGGCAACACCTTTTATTGCAAGATTATCACTCTCTGTTCCACCGCTTGTGAAAATTATTTCATCTGGCTCTGCATTAAGCAATTTAGCTATTCTCTCCCTTGCATTTTCAATAGCTTCTTTTGCAGCCTCGCCAAAAGAATGTATGCTTGAAGCATTCCCATAAGTCTCTGTAAAAAAAGGCGTCATTGCCTCAACTACGTCAGGAGCTGTCTTTGTGGTTGCTGCATTATCCAAATAAACTTTCATGAAAAAAATAACACCTCATAGCTTTATAAACCTTTTGCATCCTGGATTGCAAAAGCTTTTTAAATGGCTCATTATTCCTTGATTGCATGGTCGAAGGCAAAAAGAAATCAAGGACTTTCAGAAGGGTTTATGTTAAGACACCTGGAGGAAACACAGTGGTGCATTACAAGAGGCGAAAGCCTGCTAAAGCACAGTGCGGAAACTGCGGAGCAGAACTCAAAGGAGTCCCGCGAGTGATGAAATATAAAATGAAAAGCATGCCAAAGACCATGAAAAGGCCAGAGAGGCCATACGGCGGAGTGCTCTGCACAAGATGCATGCGAGCCAAGATTATTGAAAAAGCAAGAAGCATCTCCAAGTAGACCAGGCGACTGCTACTCGAGAGAAATGGAGGTCAAAAATGATTGAAATAGGAAGATTATGCGTGAAGACTGCTGGCAGGGATGCTGGCAAGAAATGCGTTATAGTTGATATTCTTGATGACAAGTTTGTTCTCATAGATGGAGAAACAAGAAGAAGGAAGTGCAATATATTCCATCTCGAGGCACTAGACCAAATTGTTGCTCTAAAGAAGGGTGCAAGCCACGAGGAAGTAGCAGATGCGCTGAAAACAATAGGCATAGAAGCAAGAAAAACAAAAACAAAAGCAAAGACCGTCAGGCCGAGAACATTAAGAAGAAGCAAGCTTGCAACACAACAAACTGCAGAAATTTCTTCAAAAAAAATAGAGAAGCCAAAAACACCTGCAAAAAAACAAACAATGCCAAGAGAAGCAAAACCTAAGAAAACCAGTATAAAGAAACCTGTTGAGAAAAAGGCAGAATAAAAACTTCTTATTGCTTGGTTGCCTCAAAAAGTTCTGTAAGATTCAGCTCAAAGGCTGCTACAGGCATCTCAACCCCGAAATTATTCAGGACGGCTGGATGAATCTCTCCAATGAAGGCAACTTTTCTCTTGTTTACTGTAATCCTCGCAACCCTGCCTGGAATGAAAGAACCGTGCTCTGCATCCTCAATCTCATACTGCACACCAAGCATCCTCAGCAAATAATCCAGTGCCTGCTTGACCTCTGTATAATTTGCATCAGCATGACAAGTAAGTACTGAAAGCATTTCGTAATCAATTGCCTTATCATCTTTTTTGACAGTAACAAGGCCTTGCTCAAATATTCTCTGCGGATAATCTGCATGCTTATTATGCATCAGGACATCCATAAGACAGGGAAGGAGCCAGGAGCGAACAACTGAGTAATTCATAGACATAAAATTTTCTATTTCAATAGTTCCGAAATCATTTGTATTCATTTTTTGATAAAGCAGTTCCTTATTTACAAGCATTGGACTTGCAATCTCCTGATAGCCAAGGCCAACCATCAATTCCCTTATTTTATCAATAAAAATCCTGATGGGAAACGTCCTACCTTGGGTGAATGTTGTAAGAGGAAGAGATGAAATCTTATCATAACCATAGATAATACCAATATCTTCAATCACATCAACAGGATGCATTATGTCTTGCCTTATGCAAGGAATAGTTACCTTATAATTCACAAAATCATACCTTGCTCGCTCAAGAAGTCTTTTAATTTCGCTGTCACACAGCTCTAATCCCAGCAAATTTTTAATATCTGCTGGCTCTATCTTTATTGTCTCGGTTTTTATATCAGGGGTTACTTCTTGTTTTCGTGAATAAAGAATTTTTACTGAATATATCTTGAAACCGCGCAATGCAAAGGCGTGCGCGAAAATATTTGCAGCCAAGTTGATTGCTTTCTGGTCTGTACCTGTTGCTTCGAAGAATATCTCGTCATCACCTATTTCAAGCTTTCCTGTTGTATTTGAATTGATTATTGGCGGAAAAGACAGCACCTCTTTTCGAGCATCGACAAGAAGAGGATATCTTTTGTGGTCTTTCAGGATCCAGGCATAATCTTTTCCTTTTGGGTGCTGCTCAAGAATCTGAAGCAAATCCATCTCTTTATCAAAATCAAGAGGGATAAAAGAAGCAGACCTTGGCTGGACAGCGACATAGCTAACAGGGAAGGTTATTTTTTTGCAAGGATAAATGCCAATTGCAACTTTCTGCCGTTTTCTTCCATACTGCTCACAGAATTTTTCCTGCAACTGTATCATCTGTTTAAGCAAGTGATCATCAAGTTTGTGGCCTTTTGCGATAAAAGCAGCAATATACGGTCTGACCGTCCTAAGAGCTTTATCAACAAATATTTTAGCATCAGAACTCTCAATCTTTATCTGCGGAATACCTTTCTCTTTACCCAGCAGTCCCCTAAATAAAATTGCAAGCCCCTCGACAGACCAAAGATAAGGGAGATTAGTATCATTAAGCGCAACTGTTGCCTCATCACCAGATACTCCCTCAAGCTCACCTTTTGCAAACACAAGAAGTTCTTTTAGCTCGGTTTCCTTTATTTTCTTTCCAACAAGATTACTGAGGTCATTTAGTGAAAAAGTTATGGTTGGCATTATATCACCTTTGCATTTCGTAGGTAATTAAGGTCGTGCGAAAATAGCTGCCTTATGTCATTCAAGCCCAGCTTGAACATAGCAATCCTATCAATACCAATTCCCCATGCAAGCACCGGAACATTCTTGCCTATCAAAGTTTTAACAATTTCAGGACGGAATATTCCAGCACCTCCAAGCTCTATCCAACCCATCTCCGGATGCCTGGCAAATAACTCGGCACTCGGCTCTGTGAATGGAAAATACCCTGGGATAATCTTAACCTCTTCTGCCCCCGCAAACTCCTTGGCAAAAAGTGTCAACAAGCCAAACAAATGCCTTATATTAAGTCCCTCCTCAATGACAATTCCTTCTGTCTGGTAGAAATCAGAAAGGTGTGTTGCATCAACAACATCTGGCCTGAAGCACCTTGCAATACCAAAATACCTTCCTGGAATTTGAAGGTCTTTTGATGCAAGTATGCGCGCTGAACATGCTGTACCCTGCGTTCTTAAAAGGTTTCTCTTAGTTTCTTTGATATCAAAAGAATATCCCCAGCCCCTGCTTCCTGTGTTTCCGCCAGTCTCGTGAACTACTTTAATTTTCTTTATCAGAGCTTCATCAACAGCACCATACTTCGGCTGCACAATGTAGTATGCACCATGTATGTCCCTTGCTGAATGGAATTGCGGCATGTAAAGCGCGTCCATATTCCAGAAAGTCTGCTCAACAATCGGACCAGTCATCTCAATAAAACCAAGACGAATAAACTTTTCCCTTATCTGATCAAGGAATCTCCGATAGCTCTGTTTTTTTCCAGCAAAAATCTTTGGAACATTAATCTTTACATCATAATGCCTGAAATTTTTCTCACGCCATTCACCACTGCGAATCATTTGCGGCGTCAAGACATCAACAATCTTCTCGTCCGTTACGCCCAAAGCAATTAAATCCTTGCCAATATCAAGGAGCTCAATCTTCTTTAGTTTCTGCAGCTCAACCTTAACTATATCCTTCCTTTTTCTGAGGTTTTCAAGCGCAAGCTTTTCTTCTGGCCTGAGATCCTTGATTTCTACAGGAAATGTTTTCTTAAGAAATATTTCTTCAAGAAATTCTTTATTAAGGTATGCTTTGCCCTGGTCTGTCAATTTAACACGTAATTCTTTGTTTTTTATAATCAATACCACGGCCTTTTTTCTTAGAACACCAAGGCAGATATTAAGCTCCTCTTTAGGTATGCCTGCTTTCTCGAGTTTTGAGAGTGGAAGTTCCTTATCACGCAGAAATTCAATGAATCTTCTCTCAGGCAGCCCATCCTTGAGATATTTTATTCCATTCTTATCAAGGTCTGCCACTTCTTTTAGCTCTGTACTTATATTAACTGCTTTTTTGTTCTGCAGCCACTGTAGCGCACGCATCACCTCAACATCCTTTAGGCCTGTCACTGCAACAATCTGAGGCAGAGTTTTATATCTATCCAGAACCGGAAGTACTTTCCTCTCGAGAGGATGCAACGACGCAACTAATTTTTTAAGGTCCATATTAAATAGAATTAAAAAAATAAAATTTTTTTATTTTGCACGCTTCATTGATTTCCAGCTTGCATCAAATAGGTTCTCAAGCGCTTGGGCAAAGAAAGGTGTGTTCACCCATATTCCAACATCATATGTCGGATGAACTTCCTTATCATCCAAAATCATAAATACAAGTTCTTTTCCATCAACAACGCAGAACCTTGCCTTTGCATCTGTGTGCCTCACCTCTGCGTATGGCATAACCTCATCAAAGGCTTGTTTTGTCTCTTTTGTCAACGGCGCCGCAATTCTTATCTTAACGCCTTTCTTCTTTAATTTCTCAAAAACAGGTTTTAGTCCCTCAACTTTTCTCATAAAGCCCTGAGGTGTCGTCATTATGGTAACTGACTTCTGGGCATTTTTTATTGTGGCTTCAAGATGATTGTAAAGATTATGCCTTCCCCGCAGGCTACCGCTCAGGTCAGCTGGCTCAACAAGGTCAACACCCTGGTTATGCACGGAATTTAGTTCTGTAATAACATCTGTGCTCTTCAGGTCTTCAAGCCTCTTAACTCTCTCGGCAGCCTCTTCTTTTAAGTTCTTTTTTACTCGCTCAAGAACTTCTGAAGGGGGAACTGCTATGTATTTTATTGGCTTTCCGAGTTTCATAACAACAAAGCCTTTTTTTTCAAGACTTTCAAGAACATCATAACTTCTGCTTCGAGGAACATTTGCAATA
>JAWABT010000007.1:0-16101 GCA_038884515.1 Candidatus Woesearchaeota archaeon
CAGGAGTTATCTCTTCTTCTGCCTTTGCTGTGTTAACTTTTCTTGTTCTTGCTTTTGGTTTTTTTTTATTGCAGCAAAAAGAATTAAAAATCTGAATTTAAGCTGCTATGATTTGTCGTGGCTTTCTTGATCTTGGCTTGTGTTTTCTTCCGTGGCTCATTTTAGTTTACCTCTTGTTTTATATCTTGATTGCTTATTTATAAGCCTTTTGATGTTTTATTTGTATTACTAATAATATATTTTACTATATATAGTATGTTATTTATATATTTAAACACAAATATGTATAAATATATCTTCTGCACGCTTTGTTCTTGGTGGGGGATTTGATAAGAAAAATAGCTTTAATTTGCATTCTGTTTATACTGCTGTCAGCCAGCACTCTTGGCTCTCCTGAATTTTATTGCGAAAAGACAATTGAAAATAACATTATTCTAATGCACTGCTTAGTGAGCAAGCAAATAAATAATATAATCAGCACTGTTCTTAATGATTATAATTCAGTAAGTGATGCGAGGCTGCTGAGCAAAGAGCTTAGCATGATGGATCCTGATTTTGTGAGTGAGTTCAGCAGGAGAATTAATGAGCCTGGGATGAGGAAGCAGGTTTTTGATTATTTAAAAGAAGTAAAGCAGGCAGTCAAAGAATTCTGAAAACATGGCAACGAGTGACGGCTAACGTCAAACGTCCTATGTCTAACGTTCTAGATGCATCTTCCTTGGTAAGGTATTATCCACATCTGTCCTGCAAGAGGTCTTATCTGTGCAGGTGTTGTGTACCATGTTCCTGTGTTGAGGTCTTGTGCAGGTAGGTTTACTCCCTGGCAGTTTCCTGTCATGCAGTCATTGTTGTCCCAGCATGAAAGGTATGTTGGCTGTCCTGGTGGCGGGCATTTCTGGCAGCTTCCTCCGCAGTCAAGGTCGCTCTCATCCCCATTCCATTTGTTGTCAAAGCATGTAGGAGGATATGTTTTTATTATCTTGCAGTTGCTGTCGCATGTTGCTGTGTTTGGCGGCTCGCACTGCTCCCCTAAGCCGTATTGTATGCTTTGGTCTCCGCAATATTCTCTCCAGCAGCCGCCTGAGCATCCGTCTCCTGCTGCTGTGTTTCCATCATCGCACTCCTCTCCTGTTTCTTTTATTCCATTTCCACAGACAGGTGCTGGTGGTGTTGGCGCAGGAGGCGTGGGTGTAGGAGTTGGTGTTGGGCTTGGTGTGGGGATTGGAGTAGGAGTTGGCATTGGTGTTGGTGTCGGGGTGGGGGTTGGTGTTGGGCTTGGTGTTGGTGGCACTGGCGTCGGAGTCGGGGTTGGTGTGGGCGTAGGCGCTGGTGTTGGGCTTGGTGTTGGTATTGGAACAGGTGTTGGGGTAGGTGTTGGCACAACTGACGCTATTGGTGTCTTGCTTGTTGTTGGTTTTGCTCTTGATTTTATTTTTGTTACGAGGTCTTCTTTTGTTGCGTATCCGAGGTCTTCATTGTTTTCTCCTTTGAGCCAGTACTGCCTTAATGCCTCAATCCATTCTGCTGCAACAGCCCTTTTCTGCTGTCCAGATTCTGTAATGATTATTGGCTTTGTATTTGCCCACTCCTGTATTATCTGCTCTTCTGTTTTTCCTTCAAAACTAGGTGCTGCTATTTTTGAAGGTATGTACAATACAAACAAGATTGCCGCTGTAAAAAGAATAATCAGGAATATTCCAAACAATATTTTTCGCATATACTCTTGTTTTTATAAGTGTATATTTAAATTTTTGTCTTCACTTTGTAATACATCAGAATTCATCAAGCCCTTTCTGAACTTTTTTGACTTGCTCTTGTTTTTCTTCTTTTATCTTTTCTTTCTCATCAAATATCGGCTTTCCATACTCTCCGTCATAGCCTGGCTTGAATTTTATTTTCTGGTTTCTGTTTCTTAGTATCAAGTCAGTTACTTTTGCATCTGCAATTTTTTTGATTTTTTCTTCTTCTGCATCAATCAGGACATTCATCTCGTTGCCGAACTCTTTCATCAGTTCATTGTATATTCTCCATGTTTTTTGTGATGCGACAGGAGAGCTGATTCCGTGTGCTATCAGTTCTGAGAGTGGAATTAGGTTTTTGTATGGTTTTGCGCTTGCGGGCTTGTATCCTTCTGGCTTGTCTGCTAATTCTTCGACCCTGTGAAGGACTCCTATTGTCATTTGTTTTTTGCATACAGGGCAGATTTTTTTGTGCTGCAATGATTCTTTTGGGTGCATTGATATGTTGCATGTTCTGTGGCCGTCAAAATGATACTTTCCTTCCTCTGGAAAAAACTCGATTGTGTCTGCAAGCCCCTCTCCTGTTCTTATTGCTTTCAATAAGTCAGAGTAAGTTAGTTTTTTCAGGTCAAATGTTGTTGCCTCTCTTCCTATTCTCCATGGCCAGAATGAGTGGCAGTCGCTGAAGCTGAGTATTTGCCTGTTCTCGAGCTGTGATAAGCGCCAGTTCATTGCAGGATCGCTTGACAATCCTGTCTCGATTGCTCTTATGTGTTTTGACTGGTCTTTGAAGCACTCCATTACAGAATCAAACCCGCTCATTGAGCCGAACAGTCCAAACCAGGGTGTCCATGCATGTGCCGGGATTATTTCTATGTCTTCGCTTATTCCTCTCATCATTTCCACGAAGTCTGGGCAGGGTATCTTGAATATTGGCCTGCCATCATAATCCAAGCGTCCTTTTTTGCCGAGCAGTTCTGTTATTTGCTTGACAGCTTCAAAGTTTGGTGCGAGAACAATGAGGTGTATTCTTCTTCCTTTTCCGTCTGTGTACATCAGTGAGACTTCTGTTTGGTAAACAAATGAGAATCCTGTTTTTGTTTTTGGTATTCCAGAGCCGTCATCAGTCAGTTCTTGTTTCAGCTCTTTCTGCCATTCTGGGTGCTGGAAGTCACCTGTTCCAAGCAAGCCAATTCCTTTTATGCGCGCATACTTCTCAAGGTTTGCTATAGTTGTCTGCTTGGAGCATGCTCTTGAGTATCTGCTGTGTATATGAAGGTCTGCTATGATTTTCCCCATGAATCACTGGTTTTCTGTGCTGCTTTTATAAGTTTCGTTTTTGAATTGTATGTTAAAGAAAGTTTTATGGTCTTTTAGTGCTACGCATTCCTGCTCAAAAACAATCCTTTCTTCCATTATGCTTTCTATTATGTTTGCTAGTATTAATACTTTTTGACTAAATAAAGCATATAACCTGTTTACGGCAAACGTTATGCCAGCTGCATATTCCCTTGTTTATCCTATTCGCAGAAGTATTTATTGTTTATGCAAAAAAAAGCCCTGTTATGTTCATTGCAGGTATTATTCCTTTAAGGCTCAGCTCGATTATCAGGAAGAATATGTAGAATAGTATCAGTGCGATTCCTTCTATCCAGTTAATTTTTCCGCTCGTGAGGAGTGTTGCGAACAGGAATGCAATTATTAAAAGAAATACTGAACTGCTGAAGAACAAGAGAAAATTTGTTTTTATTGGAAAAATAATTGCAGCAATTCCAAGCACGAGTGTTGAGTTAACTATAACGCTGCCTATGAGGTTTCCCATACTTAGCTCAGGGTGTTTTGCCAGCATTGCGCTTGAGCCAAATACCATTTCAGGGAGTGTTGTTCCGAGCGAGACAAAGAACAATCCGATGAATATTGGCGGCAGAAGAAGCTCGAGGGCCAGGGCTGAGCCATAATGCACGACATATTTTGCGCTGTAGAACAAAAGCAGAATCATGGGAATGAAAAATACTGAGTATAAAATCACTGATGATTTTGCAGGGGTGTTTTCAAGCCCTCCGTCTCTTGCTTTGTAATTAATTGCGAGTTTTGCAACATAGAGTGCGAATGCCGTGAGGAGTATTATTCCGTCTGTTTTTGAGAGCTCGTTTCCAAGGAACATAAGGACAAGTGGAAGCATAGCCGCAAGGAGCATTATCCACGCGTCTTTTTTTATCATTTTGCTTGTTATTTTTGTTTTTCTCGCAATTATCAGGCCAACTCCTGCCACCAGGGTGAGGTCTGCTATGTTTGCTCCTATAACATTTCCTAATGATAGTGCTGAGTTTTTTGCTGCTGCAGAGCTTATTCCCACGAAAAGTTCTGGAAGTGATGTTGATACTGCCATCACTGCTGCTGCAACAACAAAGTGTTTTATTTTGAGAAAGTTTGCTATTGCCACAACCCCTTTAACCAGAAAGCTTCCTGCCAATACAAGAACCGCGCAGGATAATACGAACAATGCTATGTTTGCGAGCACCATCTTTTTTTAAAAACTCTGTCTTAGTTATATTTATATCTTTCGCATATTATCTTTTGAGTTAATTTTAAATATTAGAATGAATCTGCTACATTTATGGCAGGTGGTTGGGTTGAGGTATGATTATTCATTAGATGTTGGGCAGTCAATGAAGTCAGAAGAGGAATTAAAGGCCCAGCAAGAGAAAGAAAATCAGCAAGTTTCTGGAGAAGAGCTTTCTGCGAAAAAAATAGAGGAAGAGATAAAACAGGAAGCTGAGAAAGAAGCCCAAGAGCCTAAAGCTTCTGATGAGAACACAGAAGAAGCGCCGGGTAGTTCTGAAGAAAATGCTGAAGCAGAAGATGACTTGACAGTCAAAGAAATCAGTTTTGAGAAAGCGCAGCTGATTGAGGAGCATGAAAAAGCCCAGAAAACAATTGATGAGTACAAAAAAGCAGAGTCTGAAGATTCAGAGCCAGAGGAGCAGGAAGGGCCAAAGGATGAGCTCGAGCAGGATGTGAGCGAGATAATAGAAGACAGCTACAAGGAGCCAGAGCGCTATATAAACAATAATAACAGCAATATCCAGGAATACCTGCCAGAGCCAAGGGGATATGCAATCCCTGTTGCTTTAGTTGTCATATTTATTGCTGCAGTTATTTTTGGCTTCGTCTATTTCATGTATCCTGGCGAGACAACGACTGCGGTGACTGTTAGCACTCTTGGTGAAGAGATTGCTCTGGAGCCAGCGAAAGAAACACCGCCTGAAATGCCAGTTGCTGTAGAAAATGCCACTGCGCCAATCAAGAACATTTCTAAAACAAAAGCAGCTGCAAAGAAAAACGTGACAAAGAAGACTGCGGCAGTGCAGAAATCAGATAAGGAATTGCTTAGTGATATACTTTTTTCAGGGCTGAACTAATCCTTGACTAGTTTTATAGGGGCGCCATTGCTTTTCGCAATAAGCTCTTTGTTTTTATCTTTGATAACAAAGAAAGCAGTGAATTCCCTCATTGCCGTGTTTGCTATGTACTCATCAGGGGGATATCCGCGCGTAAAAGTTATATAATTGTCTATGTAGTTCAGGTCATATATTTTTTCACAGACAACCATTTCTGGAGAGTTTAGCAAGCTACTGCACAGCTCAACATCAAAATACTGCCTGTAATCATAATAATAAGGCCCGAATTTTCCTGAGAATGTTCTTATCCTGTCTTCTTTTATTGGTATGAATGGATATCCAAAGTATGCTGGGATTATGAGCTTGTTGACCTGGAACTCAACATAATAAGGAATCAAGTTTGCTTTTGTCGGCACCTGCTTCTGCACTTCTGCAAATGGTCCCTGTTCTTCTCCAAAAACAAGCCCTCCCTCTTCTTTAGGTTTTTCGCTTGGTGCAGCTTCTGGTGCTGACTCAGGAATAGGTTGTGCAGGTGTTTCAGCAGGAGTCTCAATCACAGGGGCTTCTTGAGGCAATTGTGCAGGAATTTCTGGCGCTGCAGTTTCAGGGATTGCAGCTGGCTTTTCAACAATAATCATTCTCTGCTGGGGCCATGCAAAATGGTATATCAGAATAACTGCAATAAGCGCTATCAATCCAAATATTATCAGCTCTTTTTTATCCATTTTTTATGCTTTATTAACAACAAGGGATATATAAATTCTTCCATAACTCAGTGCAGGTATGCTGATGAAAAGCACAAAAGCAAGCACAAGCCAGTAAGCTGCAGGATTCTGCCATAATGATATCTTTAATGGGATGTATCCTGCCAGGAAAGTGATTATAATTAATAATAGGTACGCAGGGGTTATCTGCTTCCACTGCTTGATTCCTTTGATGAAAACTTCTTTGAATTTAACTTTTGGTATTAATGAGAAAGATATAAACGCGAAATATGCCAGCGTAAGAGTTAGTATTGCAGCAATTATGCGGGCTCCAGTGTGGCTGATTATTGGGAGCACTGTGCTTGCAGCATAAGACAGCATCCACATCAGTATGCACAGAATTATCATGAGCCCTGCAAACCAGAGCAGGCTGTAGATTGCAAAATATTTTGCATAGCTTTTGAAACTAATTTTTCCTTTTACAATCCTGTTTGCAAGATACCAATTCATGCTTTTGAAAATTATCCATGCAAGAAATATTGCGATTAAGAAAATCACTGCGTGCTTTATTATCTGGTGGTATGCTGTCATGAATTCAGCGCTTTTCATCAAGGCAGGCTTGAGCTGTGTTATATCCTGCTGCGCAATTGCACCTGCAAGGGTGCTCTGCACTTCTTCCATCAGTGACTGCACTAACCCCACAATTCTCTTCAGGACATGATAATGTATAAGCATTAATGCAAAAAAGAAAATTATGTCAATCAATCCGCACAGTGCAACCAGCACCCTGTTCTTCCAGCAGAGCTTTAGTGCAGGCTTGAGTTGGGAAAGAAATAAGGGGTTGTTCATTTTACTTGAATGTTAAGAAATTTAATTATGTCAAGTATTGCGTTTCTATAGCCACATTGTGCGTATCTTGGTTCAAAGTTCATATGACATTATGATTTTTGTTGTTCTGTCTGTTAATATTATTTTGTGTATACACCATACAACCGGCTTGCTTGGTTATTTCAATACGTTGTATGCTATTTCTTGGTATAAGTAATATTTGGCTTTCGCTTGAGGAGTTATGTGGGAGTCGTACTTTTTTCTGTTACTATTGCTGTTTTTATATTACTTATTTTTTGTGCTACTAAAAAATCTTTTATTTTTAGAGATTCTTTTTTTAATTCTTTGTTATCTGAGCGCGTGAGCCATTGTACCGTGATTTTTTGGTTACTCTTTGTCGGCAATGCTGTTATGTTGACAGTGCCCAAAACAGTACTTGTAAATATCCACCCCGTCACACTAAATGTAGGCCAGTCATCTCCCACAATCAGTTTTATTATGTCATCTTTTTTGTTTATGCTTTCATATCTTAATCTCTCTGCTGTGTATGAATTTAATTTTATTGTATTCTTGTCTATATCCATAATTTCTACTAATTCTGGCTTTCCTTCATAATCAAGTGTTAGTGCAAGGTCTCCGGGTCGCAATTGGTATTTTTGTTCTGTTGGTGTTAGTGCTGCTGGTGCAGGGGCTGGTGCTGGTGGAGGTATTATTACTGGTTTTACGCAGAGGCCTGCCCAAACATCACTATTGACATTATCTATTCCCCGATTTAGTTCTATAAGGGCACTTGAAGGACCAGAATTCTGCTTTACAACCGCATATCTTCCTGTCCCATGTTTGAATATGAAAATACCTTGGTAACTTCCTTTTTCATCCTTAATACAAGTAATTACTGGTAAATTCTTTTCCTTTGCTTTTGTAAGATAAACAAACCTGCCTAGTTGGTTTATTGCATCTCTCTTAACACAAAGATGGAAATAATGTTCTGCTCCGAGCTTATCGCCAAATTCATCATGCGCCCATCCATTATAATTATTTGAAAACCAGCCGTTGAATTCATGGCTGTCACCGCAGGGATTATCAGGGCTGTTGGCTACCCTGAGCTGCACTACATCTTCGCCATATCTTTCAATGAGGTCATATGATACGCATAAATTCAGCCATTCAGTTTTGTTTACATCCTCGCCTGTGCTGCTGCGCCCCCACATATCTTCATTTTCACTAAATTTTCCTTTTTCTTTGTATCCTTGAGGGCAGCTTTTTGCGAGGATAACTGGTGCAGATATGCTTAGGGCTGCTGGCACAGGCGCGGGCGCTGCTCCTGCTTCTGGTGCTGCTGCCCCCACTTGAACCATTTTTTCCTGTTCAAGGCATACTGCCTGGAATGCAACTGTTTTTTCCTGGATTTCTCCTGTTTTCGGGTCTACTGCTTTTTGTTCTGTTGGCTGGCCGTACTTGTCTGCGTTTAGTATTGTGAATGTTGCTGTCCAGGTGACTGGCTCTCTTGTTGTACAGGGGTCTACTGTAGTAAATGTTGTCTGCGGTGTTATCTCAAACATGGCTTGCTTGTTTTTTGTTGCATTTATCATGCTGCTGTCGATAGTGAATCTTATTTCGAATGCCTCATTTGTTGTGATATTATTGTACTTGATTACGTATTGTTTGGCTGTAATATTTTCTGTGATAATTGGTGTAGGTATTGGTGTAAGATGAAACTCAAGTTTTGTGTTGTTGATTTTAATAAAATAACGATAATTGCTGGTTGGCTGCGGCTGGTTGTTCTTTGTGTATTTTATATTGATATCCTTGATGTATTTTTCTTTTTCACTGGCTAATTTTTTTAAGAGGTCATTATCTGTTGATTCTGCTTTTAATGCATATGTTGTAGAGCCTTTTTGTGCTGAGAACATGAGCGATGTGATTATGTTATCTGTTATGTCAATGTCTCTCTTGTAGAACCCGTTTGTTTTCAGCTCATACAGCTTTGCGTCCATTGTGCTGTTTTTCGGGTGCATTGACGCAACGACCTCTCCTGCGTTGTTCTTTATTTCATACGCAATGAATTTTGTTCCTTTATCCTGCTCTGCAGGGTCTTCTGGTAGCATCTGCTGTATGTCCATCCTGAATGACATTGTCTGGTATAATCCGAATGCAGGCACACCGCCAGGTGTCATTTTTGTGTATACAGGCTCTATTTTTGTTATTCTTATCCCGCTTGGCTCGTCGCCAAAGATACACCTGAAGCTGAGGCTGAATGCATCAAACCTGCAGAAGTATGGCGGCTGCCCTATTATGTTCATCTTGCATTCCTGCTCTGTTTTCTGGGGCTGCTTTGTTCCTGGGTCAATCCACTCCATTGTCAGGATTGCCTTGTCAAACCTGTACTGCTGGGTCTGCATCATGTGGTAGCAGTCAACATTAAGCATCTCTCCTTTTGCAAGCCTGTCTTTCCATCCTGGGCAGGCGTCTGATGACGGCCTTATTGTTGTAGGCTCTTTAATTCCGAGCCTGTTACAGTCGCACTCCCCTGAAGCATACTCGTCTGTGTTGCAGTTAAATCCTGTGCTGCACTTAAGCTCGAGTTTTACATTCGAGTCTTGTGCTGCTATTGCAAGTATTCCGAAGTGGTATTCCCAGCTTGTCAGCCCTCTTGGTGTCGTGGATGGGTTGAAGCCAAGGAATCTTTTCTCACATATCTCAAAGAGTATTGGCGGCGGGTCTGTTGTTGAAGCATCTATCGCCCCTCTTGTCAGCGAAGCAATGTCAAGGCTGTAGTCAAGCCCGAATGCCATGAAGCACAGGCCGTGAATGAGTTTTTTCTCATTGAAGAGCGCGTTGAATGTTGATGTCTGGCCGTATCTGCCTTTTACCTCTGTTGTGATTTCAGATCCTGCCTCTGTTATTGCTCCGAGAATCTCTCCTATTGCCCCTGTTCTTGCCCTAACTCCAGACGGCTTGCTCCATATGTTGACAAAGCAGCTTATTATTTCCCATAGGAAGTCGCAGACATACCTGCTCAGGACTGCCCTGCATATCCCTGAGCTGTAGTCTCCTGTGATTCTTATTGAGTCAAAGCACTGCTTGACAGCGATGGTGATTGCCTTCCAGTACTCGAGGTATCCTACAACTGCAGGGAGGCATATGCACTGCACAGCCCTCCAGAGTCCAGAGTTTGGCTTGACAATGTATTCCTTGTCTGTTGTTCCGATATACTCTTTTACCTGCTCGTATATCTCTTTTGCCTTGGTTTCTGTGCATGCCGTGCTTTTGCTTAATTTGTTGCAGAATTCAACGAATTCTTTTGCAAATGCATTCTTTTGTTGTTGTTCCTTTTCACTGCCTATGTCTTGGAAGTATTGCGTGAAGTCCTTAATCTTTACTGCGACAAGGCTTCCTTTTGCGAAAACCTCCATCTCCCCTTCTGTTTCATTTAGTTTTATTGCATATTTTTTTCCAAGATATCCTGCAGAAACCTCGTAGAGGAATTTCTCTCCATACTTTGCTTTTCCAGGGCCGACTGGCTTTACGAATACCTGCAGCATGTTGTCTTCTGCATATGTTTTTGGCGGGTCAAAGTTTATCTCTGTTCTTATCATCTCTGCTGTTGGCTCTCCGCTGCTTGAGCAAAAGCCTGAGAGGAAGTTGAATATGCTTGTGTATTCTGGGTAGTCCATTGCCTTTCCTGCTCTCTGCGCAGCAAGGCCTGTGCTCTGCCTTATTTCGCTGAATGTGTCAATGTTGATGCCAACTGTTTTTACTCCGCTAAGCAGGTTTCCTATTCCGCATGCGCTGTTCCACTCGTCCATGTATTCCTGCCCGCAGCAGTATGGGTGTGCAGGATGCGTTAAGTCATTGCAAAACTCATATTCTTTATCTGGCTTGGCATAATTTTCATATACCTGCTTGATGCCTGGTTTTTGCAAGGAAGAACTGTTAGATGTGTAATACCCTGTGCTTATCACCTGCAGTTCTTTCTGCGTGTTGAATTCAGAGAATGCACAACTGTTTCCTCCCCAGAGCTTGTTGTTAACACCGTATTTATTTACTGCTGCCTTGTATGAAGAATCATCTATTGCTTTCCCAGTTTTTCCTTTCTCTATTTCAACTGTTAGGTCAACTGCATCATTCCTGCTGTCTTTTAGGTATTTTTGCAGTGTTGGGGCGCTTGGGCAGCCGACCCTGTCGCAGATTGGCTGGTATACTGTTTCCTTGATGCTGTTGTATGTTGAAATAAACCATCTGCATCTTCCGCAGGCGCTGCTTGCCTGCTGCCCTTCGCTTGTGTTGTTTGTGTAAACCTCGCACAGCCCTGCCTTTGCTATCTCTTTGGTTGCTGCTGTTCTGCTCAATGCAATGCTGCATCCTATTGTTTCAGCGATTTTTGCAAGGAACATCAGTGCAGCGCTTGCTGCGCAGCTGTAGAACAAATATTCTGTTACTTGCGTTAGCGGGTCTAGCAGCTTGTCTATTGCAGTGATTGTGTTTTGTAGGAATTTAGATGTGCTTTTGAGCATCCCTTCTGGTATGACATCAGGGGGTATGACCTGGTCTATTTCTACAGTGACAGGAAGGCATGCTCTCTGCCTTCTGTTCACGACCTCTGTTTTTTCCTGCGTTGTGTACGGCTCTCGCGTGATTATTTTTTCCATCACAGGTATGTCAATCTCAAAATAGAATCGCAGGCAGCCAAATGCGCTTGGGCATCCTGGGACTATGTAGAATCCTTTGATTCCTTTTTCTTGCAGTCCTGCTTTTGGGATGACCTCTCCCTGCCTCCACTTGCTTATCGCCATCTCTTTGTCTGTCTCTGTCGCGTTTGGCTTGAGCTCAAGCTTTTCGAGGGGGAATTTTGTGAAACTAAACTGTATGTATCCTGTCCATTCTTTTGAGCCAGGGCTTGTTTCTACAAGAGGAAAGACCTGTGGCGCTGATATCTTGTCATTGTCAAACCAGGTTTCAAGGTCAGGGGACATCCTTATGGGTATGACGTTGATTACTCCTATGCTTGCTTCCTTCTGCCCTCCGACATATTTTATTTTGAATGGTATTCCTGCCTGCTGCACTCCCTGAAGCAGGAGCCTGGGGGTCACTATTGATGGGATTATTGTGTCTGGAGTGAATGTGACCCAGCTTCCAAAGCCGCACTGCGCCCAGATCACAGGTATTGTCTGTGATTGCGCTGGATACCAGCTTTCCCTGTTTGCGAGGTCAACTGCTTTCAGCGATATGTTGTTCTGCCAGCCCACTCCTGTGTTCAGGGCAGCTGCCTGTCCTGCCTGTATCTCAACATCTGACTTGAGTGTTATTTTTATCTCAAAATACCCATTGTCATCTGTTACTTTATAGAAATCAGTTACTTTGCCATTGATGTAGACAAATACTGTTGCTTTTTCTGAGAGGTTTCCTTTTATCGTGATGTCTGGGATGTATGTCGTGCCTAGCTGGTCCAGGTTTGTCCAGAGGAATTGCGGCGCGCCTGCATCATAAGAGATTTCTTTTTTAATCTCTGCCTTGTTTCCGGCCCTGTCCTGCGCGATTATCTCGATTATTGTTTTTCCATCCGGTGACAAGTCAAATGTGAGGTTGAATGGCATCACTGTGTCAAGGTGTTTGTATTGTGGCTTGCAGCTAAGCTCTACGTTTGCTGTTGTCTCGTTCGTGATTCCTCCCTCTTGTGTCTTTGCAACTACAGGTCCTGATTTTTCTCCTTCATTGCAGCTGTCGTCAACTGCACTGACTGAGTACCTGTATGTTTTTCCGCTTGCGACTGTTGTATCTGTGAGTGTTGGTGTTTTTGTTGTTGCGATTCTTTTGCCGTCCCTGTAAACAGCGTATTCAAGGAAATCAAGGTCTTTTGCAGGGTTCCACAAGAGTGTTACCTGGTTTTTTAGCACCTGCCTTGCCTCAAGGCCAGTTATTTGTTCTGGGGGGATTGTGTTTTTGATTGTATAGCTGGTGTAGTTTATCCTGACTTCTTCGCTCACGTCTCCGCGAACAGTGATTGTCTTGCTTGTTGTGAAAGAAGGGATTTCAGAGATGTTTAGTATTGGCGGCGTTGTGTCAACATTTACCTCAAGTTTTGTTTCTGCTGTCTGCGTGTCTGTGCTTGCTTTTATTATCAGGTCATTCTTTCCTTTTTTTATTAATGGGACGTCTTTTGTTTGGAAGCTTCCGTCTTCAAGTGAATGTCCTATCTTTACTTTTGTCGGGCCTATAAAGTATTCCAGCTTTGCATTAGGCATTGTCTTGCCCTGCACGTCAACATAATTCTTGTTCACCCACAAAGGCGCGGTTGCTGTTATTGTTGCAGTTCCTGTAGGGATTGTTATGTTTGTTGTCTGGTTTGGCGCTGCCTGTGCAGCAACATATACAGGCAGGAGTATCATTAACTCTATCACGAACAGGGCCGCTGCCTGGATTATTTTTTCTTTTCTTTTCATTATTCTTTAGCCAGGTATTTTAATCCATTCAGGATAAGCATTACTGCCTGTGCAAGGATTGCCAGGTCAAGCAAAACTGCAAGGAATGTGGCTATCCTTATTGCAATGCCTGCTTGTAAGCTATGGCCCATCACGAACATCCCTGCTATTGCTCCGCTTGTCTTGTTTTCTCTTGCAAAATCAGAAGCTGTTGACAGGTATGTTGCAGATCCTTGCTGGAATGATTCTATAATTGAATTCTTAAAATAATAATTTGCAATCACTGCAGTTATTATCAGCAGTATTCCAAAAATTATTTGTATTTTTGCGATTGTTTCTTTTCTCATTTATTTCATCTCAAATGTTGGCTTTAATGCCTCTGCCTGTGTTTCTGCATAGAGTGTTTCGTACATTTTCATTTTCAGGTCTTCGCTTAATGGCATTGGTATGTATTCCATTACATTGAACACGACTGTGTCAGCATCTATGATGTCTGAATATTTTATTGTCATGTTATTATTCGTGTAACCGCCGATCTGGTTGTTCAGCCTGCTTAGCATTATGTCAATGCTGTACACAGTTGTTTCCTCTATTAGCTCCATGGTGTTTGTTTTTGCAGGATAGCTTTTGAGCTGGTCAAATGTGATGTTGCGCGCGCTTATTGATATCAGTGCTTCCTCGTCTTTCTTCAGCTCTCTTGGAGTGTTGAATGTTCCTGAGTATGAGTTGTATGGGTAGACCATAACTTTGTAATCCAGTTTCTTAAGTTTTTTCATTGGTATCGTAAGCATATCTCCTGTGAGCACTCCCTTGTTTGATAGGTATCCTTCTTTTGTTGCGATTATTGCAGGATTGGCGCATCTTGATGGTACGCGCGTCCTAAGCCTGTAATAGCCGTCATCTGCTTTTGTTGTTCCGAGCAGGCACTCTTCATGATAGCATTTCAGTGTTATGTTTACATCATCAAGTTCTGTTTCAAACATGCTTGCTTCTGTGAATCCTGTTGCCCTTATTTCAACTTCCTTGTCTCCAAGTTCCTGGCAGAAATCAATGCCGAAGGATGGCGGCTGGAACTGCTTGATTCCGAAGAATACCCTTTCTGGCTTGTTTGAGTTTATTATTACTGGGAATGCCATCTGGAATATGTATCCCTCTCCTGAGTATGCGTCATCATCTTTTATTGTAGCCCTGACCGGGTAGATTATGTCGTATGTGAAGTGCCACTGGTTCATGCAGAAAAAGTTAAGATATTTTCCTCCACGGCCCATATTTGACTTGAGCCAGCCACCTGTGTTTGGCTTGCCGTTGAATCTCATCTGCCAGCTTGGTAGGTAGTCAAAGCTTGCCCTGAGATCTGTTTTTGGCTGGCCTGTGTGCATCGTCATCCTGAAATACTGGAATGCATCGACAGGCGCTTCTTCTGGCATCTCGATCTCTTTTCCTGCAGATAGGTCTTTGAATATTCTTTCGCGCTCTTTTCTTAGCGCATTGTATGTTCTTGCTTTTTCAGCAAAGGGTATGTATTGGGTGTTTTCTACTCGGACAAATGGAAGATTATAATACAGAACTGTCTGCAGCCTTTTCTTCAGGTCATCAAGGTGCCATTTTCTTGTCATGCACTCAAACCTGAGGTCATCTGTTGGGATTTCAGGGTCCATTGAGTATAGGTCTATTGTGAGGTTTTCAAAGAATGTGTCTTGGTTCTCTGTTTTCATTATTCTATTGGCAACTTCCCATGCCTGTTTTATTCTTGCCTGGAGCCTTGTTGCGTAATCTTCTATTCTTGTTGTTTTTCCGAGCGCTGTGAGCTCAAGCGGCCATTTTAGTTTTATGACAACATCCCTTTCTGTGAATGTGACAGCTGGTATTATTTCCCCTTTTTCTTGTATGTCATATTGTTTTCTGAATTCTTCAAAGTTTCCTGTGCATGTTCTTATGTTGTCATAGATGTATTTTTTTAGTTCGTTTTGCATGAATTCAATGCTTGGTGTCCTGTCCTCTCCCTCAAAATACCAGTAAGGGATCATAAATATCCCATAGGGGTCCAGGGCGATGTGGCTTGATGGTGTTTTTGAGATTGCAGCTGGCATGAATATATATCCGCCTTGCTGTCCCAGGAGTGCTGCTCCTCTTTTTGCTGTCTGCTGGAGGCAGTTCGTGATGAATTCGTGCACTGGCTTCACGTCCTCTGGGACAATTATTGCTTCTTCAACTGGCTGTGCTATCTCTCTTGTTGTTATATATACCACTAGTAAGATGCTTAGTAAGAGAATTATTCCTATTATTATGAAAATAGTTACTTGAGCCCTCTTTTTTTGCATGTTTTCCCCTTTTTCTCTTTTTTTTTATTTTGTATATAAAAATTTTATGTAATTTTGTCTAATATACTGCTCATGTAAAGCCTGTACCATGCGAGGTATAGCATGAGTGTGAGCACTCCGAAAAAATTATTGTATCTTGCAGGAACAATCCAAAATATGTTAAGTATTATGAAATATAGTGCTGCTGCATAAGAGCCTGGAAGCAAAAATATTTTTATTCTTCCTATGCCTGTTGTGAATGCGTTTTTGATTGCAAACCCTATTTTTTGTTTTTCAGCGAATGAGTATTGCAGGACTGTTGTGAGGTGTATGTAAAGCACGAGCAGTATGCCTGCTGCATACCAGTAGATGTTTTGTTTTGTTCCGATGAGCACTGCTAGTGTCGGGATGAGCAGTATGAGCCACCATGCAATATTCAGTATGCAGAATTTTGTGAAAAACTTGAATTCTATTTTGCCGAAACCACAATTGGTAAAGAAGGTGTTTTAAATCTTAAAGAAGTTTTTCAATTGCTGTTGTGGGTAATATACATATAGTGCTAAAGAAAAATTTAAAAAATCGGTAATCAAAATACAATAAAACTCAAATTTTCAATTGACAAGAACTGGCAGTCGATGTTTAAATAAAATTGCTACTATAATGAAATAAAATACACAATCCGAAAATATTAATAAACTCGGTTGTTT
>JAWABT010000008.1:0-15339 GCA_038884515.1 Candidatus Woesearchaeota archaeon
TGCTCATCAGCATCCTCAATAACAGTTTTTTTAACTCTTTCAAGAACTTCTGAAGGGGGAACTGCTATGTATTTTATTGGCTTTCCGAGTTTCATAACAACAAAGCCTTTTTTTTCAAGACTTTCAAGAACATCATAACTTCTGCTTCGAGGAACATTTGCAATATCAGATAACTCACCAGCTGTCGCAACACCTCGCGAAAGAAGAGCTGCCCATATCTTGACTTCGTATAGATTCAGAGAAAAAATGCGCCTCAATTTGCTTAAAAATTCTTCTTTTACTATCATTTATACCTCCCCCCTTTTTTTGTTATTTGCCTGAGGTAAAACTCAACCACTATTTATATGTTACGGTTTTAAGGCACTACAATGAGGGGAAAATATAGTGACCACAACCGTCGCTATTCTTGAGTGGAGAAAGTAAAAGCATATATATAAATATTTATGTTATCGAGAATAGATTTTTGAAATACTAATAATGCAGTTTAAATCTTAGAATTGCACCAACACCACCAAGACCATCAAGTTTCTTCCCACCCACGTGCTCTGATGAGATTACCGTAATTTTGGCTTTTATTCCATCTGCAAGACGCATCAAGGCTTCAAGTCTTGAAAAGGTTCCCTCTTCCCGGCTTTTAGCAATTAGGGAATCTGTCACAAGCAAATCTCGTATCGCACCAAGGTTCGCTGCTTGCTCTGTCTCATCAAGGCCATATGCAGCAAGACCTTGCTTGGATATTTCTGTAAGCAATTCCTCAACAAGAGCAATCTCTTTGCTTACTCGCTCCTCCTGCAGGACTTTCCTGACTTCTTCCCTCTTAAGAACCTCGTCAATAGCAGACCGGTCTGCTGAAGAACAAGTGGCCGGAAGTATCTTCTTTTTAAGCTCATCATTTCTCAAGACCTTGAAAAGCTCCTCTTTCCAAAAAGAGGGGCTTGCAAGAATTATCTTGTCAAGATCGTATCTTTTATTATACTCCTCAAGCTGCTTGATTATCTCTGAATAAAAATCACCCTTGGCAGCACCCTCAACACCTTTTTTTGCAACAGAACCTTTAATCTGCGAAATCAAATCATAGCCAGCACGTTTCATCAAAGCAAAAAAAGCATCCTCGCGGTCAAAGACACAAATCAGAATCTTTGGCATCTTTGCTTGGCACGCCTCTTTAAGCCTGTCGATCTGATAACCAAGCCATTTTTCTTTGATTATTGTTATCGATGTTCCTTCCTCGATATTAAAGGTATGATAGCTTCCCCTTGGAACATCCTCAGGTCCCTCGAGAATTTTTCCATTGACTCTGAGCGCAGCTGCTGTGAACTCTATTTTTTCAGCCTGAAGAGCAAGAAAGACCGGCTTCCTTACAGCTTCTTTTTCTTCCCCGCTAACTTTTATCTTTCGCAAGGTTTTTCCTTTAATGATATCGTCCTCATCAATAATTTGGCTGAGATACCAAAGATCATCACTGTTTTCAACCTTTACTTTGGCTTCCCCGTGCTTGAAATCAGAGCTCATAAGTTTCATAACAAAAACAAAAAGAAAGATTTGCTTTTTAAATCTTTTCTTAGAAAATTAGAGGAAAGCCAGCAAAACATTTATATATACTTTATTGGTAATAAACAGTATATAATCATTATAAAAAAGGTGATCGCATGATAATGAACAAGAAAGGCCAGGAGCCGCCAAGCGGAGCTGCTGCAGCCACACTAGTTGGCATAATAACCCTGCTTTTCATTTTCTACATCCTCTTCCTGCCCCCCGCTGAAAGAGAATCCTTGCTTGAGGAGAAGGGAGAGGAAATCCCTGAAGAAGGCGGAATACTTCTTGAAGCTGCCGTAGGAAAAATGGAACCCGTGCCTGACCGTGAGATAGAACATTCACTGCCAAACGTATATCTACAGGAGATAAAGTCAGCGCAGATTATTGCCACAATAAATCCTTTTGTAATTAAAAAAACATTCACACGCTCTGAACCAAAAAACGTAACATTTGGCATTTCAGACCCCGCGAGCACAGAAAATATAATGCTAACATTTACTGCACCACAAAGATCAGGAACACTAAAGATAACAATCAATGGATACAATATATTTGAGGGTGAGATAACACAACCAAATCCTGCACCAATACCAATAAGCAAAAGCTATCTGCAGGAAGTAAACACGATTGTATTTGAGATAACAAGTTTTGGGTTACCGACAAAAGAGTATAGCTTTACTGATGTAAAAATTATAGGTGATGTTGTTGATGTCCTTAGAATGCAAGCTACAGAAACAGTATCTTTGAGTGAGACAGAATATAATAATCTTGAAAGCGCTGTGCTTCAATATTATCTCAGTTGTGACCAGTGGACAACAGGCATTTTCAGCATAAGCATAAATAACAAGAAAATATTTACAGGAGCACCCTCGTGCGACAGTCCTGGAAAACAAGACATATTCCTGGAAGACCTCAAAGCAGGCAAAAACAACATACTATTCACGCTTTCAAAAGGGAGCGTTGGAATAGAACAACTGAAACTTAAATCAATCCTCAAGCAAGCCAGAGGATTCAGTGATTTCTTTACAATACCACAATCACTCTATGCGGCTGTAAAGAAAAAGGATATGCACGTTATCCTTGAAATAGAATTTGTTGATGACAGCAAAGTAAAGCGGGTACAAACAAACATAAATGGAAGACTTGATGTAATTGATCAAAAAGAAAAAACCTTCATGAGAGACATAAGTGATGCTATTGTAAAAGGCAATAATTACATAGAGATACTTCCATTGGCTGAAATCAACATTGCAAAAATAGAGATACGAGCAGAATAATTCTGAAAAAATGGTAGGAACAACCTCAACTACAAAAAAAGCAGGGATTGGCATACTGATTTTTGCAATCATTGTACATACACTTGATGCATTTTTCAGATTGACCCCTGGCGGAAGGATTAATTATACACTCTGGACAATATTCTTTATTTTTTATGCCGTGCTCGCAGTGACAGGTGCACGTAAATTTGAAACTTGGCAAGGGCCGTTGATTGCATCAGGTCTTGCTTTTTTCGTAATACCTTTTGTTTATGCATATATTGCAAAAAGCGTTGCCCTTCTGGTACTTATCCTTTTGCTTGCACCAACATGGGTAATTTACCTGCTTGTCTTCCAATCAGAGCACTTTCCAAGGATAAGCTGGGTCTACATGATTTTTTGGCTAATCTTCCTTTTATTCTCACTCATGCCCCGGGTCCAAGACTTTGCATCTGCACAGGGATATTCGCTCCCGGCAGTATCGCCCGGAATCGCAATAAGATATTTTGCTAACACAATTTATGAAGGAACAGTCAAAACATATCGCCTGGTATTCATTACAGCCCCCAAAACAATAAAAAGAGACATAGAAAAAACAATAAGGACAGCATCAGGAGATTACTACACAGGAACTGTTGATCAGAGTGCAGAAAAAATTACAGGTGTTTATGTGCAAGATCTTAAGGCTGTACAAGCAGAATTTTTTGAAGGAAGACCTGTAACAGTTAGGGGAAAAATAAAAGCAGCAACCATCGCACAACCCATAAATATCCACTTAAGTTGTGTTGCAGAGCCAGGAAGCATTAAGGCAAAAAGCATAGAGCCTGATCAAGACATAACTGTTGTCGGTAGTATAGAAAAGCCAATCGCGTGCATCTTTGAAGGACTTTCAGCAAAATACTACACAATTAAACTAACTGCTGATTTTAATTTTGCAACAAGGGCGTACCAAAAAACATATTTCATGGACAACAAAATTCTGAATGAATACCTAATCAGGAATGAAGACCCATTAGAGGGCTTTCCTGACAAAAAACCTACAACAAAACACTCACCAGGACCTTTAATGATAGGAATGACAGAAAGTTTCCCAACACAACCAACAGGAATAACGCAAGGAAAAAGCGGGCCAATAATAGGAATAACAATAGATAATCTTTGGAGTGGAAAAATCAAAGAGGTAAAAGAACTTGTGATATACACACCAAAAGGTCTTGAAATAAAAGATATTAATGGTGTTGCTCCGGAGCGCATACGGTGCGCTGACCTGCACAAGGAAGAGCAAGTGGGCTGTGATACTGGTCTTGAAAATATCTATAGAGTACCAAAAGAATACATGCAAAAGTTAAGCAAAACAACAGTACACACATATGATGTGCATACAAATGTAACTGATAGCGGTGCTTTACTTGGAAATGCACCGATATCTGTGAGAAATATAAAAGTAACAGCAGAGTATGACTATACTTACACGTTAGAGCTTGGAGTAAGCGTTAAGTCAACCCCAATATCATGAAAAAAACAATTACAACCCTATTAATCATTGCTGTTCTCATAACCAGCTGCCAGTTCATGCCTGTTAAGAAAGAACAGGTTAAAGTAACAGACATTTATGTCGGAACAAAAGGAGTAACACTTGATTTCCTTGAAAATGCACCTCCTGCAGAAGTATATGAAGAAAGCCTGTTTGACATAATACTTAAAGTTCATAACCAGGGTGCAAATGATGTGCGTGGAGGAATGCTTGCGATTGGTATTGAGGAACAAAATGTTATACTCGAACAAAGAGATGCGCGCTTTGATCTTGCAGGAAAATCATCTTTTAATCCAGAGGGAACATATGAGATGAAACAATTCAGGGCAACAGCGAGAAAGCTTGGGCCCTATGCAGGAAATAATTATCCAACAACCATAACAGCAACAGCATGTTATGCTTACAAGACATCTGCAACAACACTTGTTTGTATTGATACAGATCTTTTGGGTGTTGTGAAAAACAAAGCTTGCAAGCCAATGACCCAAAACTATGGTTCAGGACAGGGAGCACCTGTCAGTGTTATATCTGTTGTGCCAAAAATGATACCACATACAGACAAAGAAAAGATAATTCCCGAATTCATAATAAGCATAGCAAACCCTGGCGGTGGAAATGTTGTTGCCAGTGAACACATATACGATGCCTGCACAGGCAAAAGTATCGAACCAGAAAACTGGAATAAAGTAAAAATAAGTGCAATGCTGTCTGATCAAATGCTAACCTGTGTGCCAGACACAATAATGATGCAGGCTGGAGAAAATAAAGCAGTTTGTGCATTGCCCAGCGGCATTGATAAAGCACTTGGAACATATACTGCTCCACTATCAGTTGAACTTAATTATGGATATATGAAAAGAATTGTAAAGCCAATCACAATAACCAGAACTATGCTTGAATTATACAGATAAATAATAAAATATTTAAAAACAAGAAGATAAAACAGGATAAAATGAAACAAAAATCTGTTTTTGCAACAATTATTTTGCTATTGGTGCTTACCGCGTGCGCAGGAGCACAAATGCCAGGAATATCAAAAACAAAAGAACAACAAGCATACAAGTCAGAATACAGGACGGGCACAGAAGGATTACGCATCAGCTTTATAGAAAACCTTCCTCCTCCAAGATTATTTGATACAGAACAATTCACTGCTGTTTTACAGATAGAAAACAAGGGCGCATTCACGGTCGGAGGACCTGGTGACAAGATATATCTTTCAGGATTTGACCCAACAATAATAACAGGCATATCACAATGGGGCATGGATATCCCTCCTTTAGAAGGCAAAAATCAGTTTGTACCAGAAGGCGTTGTTGATACAGTTGAATTTAGAGGAACAATTGCACCGCTGAAGGCAAAAAACATAAATAAATACCCTGTAAAGCTTGTTGCAACAGCTTGCTATGGCTATGAGACAACTTCAACAGCAAATGTCTGCATTGACCCCAACCCACAAGCACTAAACGTAAGAAAAGTATGCACCCCCACACAAGTATCACTTGGTGGTGGCCAGGGAGCACCTGTATCAGTAAATCTTGTAGAAGTTGAGGCAAGCCCTGGCAAAACAAGATTCAAGATAAACGTACAGAATATAGGTGGTGGCGACGTATTCCGATCTGGTACAGACTATCTTGCACGATGCAGCCCATTCGGACAACCCCTTTCCTTTGAAGCAATAGATTATGTTGAGCTTGTTGAAGTTATTGTATCTGGAATATCAATAAAGCAGACCTGCAAACCGCTTGATGACAATCACATAAGACTTACTAATGGCAAAGGCGTTGTGTTCTGTGAGTTTGCAACAAGAGGCCAGGATGCATACACAACACCAATTGCAATAACACTTAGGTATGGCTACAGAAATTCAATATTCAAAGAATTCCAGATAGTTTCAGCATACTGATTATGATTTAATCAAGAGGTGAATAAAATGAAAAAAAATATTTTACTTGCGGTGATAATTTCACTTGCATTTATTGCGGGCTGTGCAGGAGGAGAAGGAGAAGAGAAAGTACCGACAACATCCCCTTTTCTCGGAGGGGCAACGGGTGTTGTTGCTGATTTTGTAGACTTGAGAACAGAAATGTTTGATGGCGGAAGCGACCCGTTTGATGTCATTGTAAAACTTGAAAATCAAGGAGAATCAAGGGTAGCAAAAGAAGATGTGAGGGTGAAACTTTCTGGATTCAATCCTGTAGAGTTCGGAAAAACCGAGCAAGACCTTACAAAAAGCCCTGTTGATGATCTGACTGAAAAAATAAAAGATCCGCAAGGAAATGTGCTTCCCGGAGCGCAGGTTTTTGTTGAATTCAAAGAACTTAATCATGTAGCAAAAATATCTGGTGCAAGAATTGACTTCCCAATACGCGCAGATATCTGTTATATGTACAGCACAAAAGCAATAAGCAAAATCTGTGTAAGAAGCAACATCTTAAACCCTGTGCCAGGGGGCGTGTGCGAGGTCAATGAAAATAAAGTAATATTCAACTCAGGGGCGCCGGTGCAGTTCATGAATTTCAGAGAGACTGCACGGGCTAAAGACAAGCTTGGTTTTAGCTTTGAGATAAAAAATGTAGGAACAGGAGACTTGTTTGAGATGGGAAGTGTCTGTGACAGAAGCAACAGGGGGTATGAAGACAAGGTTTATGTCAAAGTCACTACAAATATAGATGGCCTGACGTGCACCGGCCTTGAATCAAAAGGAAAAAGCGCTGACGGCTTTATTACTTTGTTTGACAATAGCAAGATAATAACCTGCACGCAGGAAGTGTCAACAATGACTGATTTTGAACAGGCAGTAAACCTTGAAGCAACATATGATTATGAAGAATTTAAGCAGGCGCAAATAACAATAAAAAGCGCAGGGCAATAAAGATTAATTAAAATTTTTTAATTTTACTTTTATTCTTAAAAATTTATAGCAGAAACCTGTGCAAGAAGAGCCTCGAGCTGCAGGAACTCGTCAGAACCCTCGACCATCCTGAACTCAATCTCTCCGCACTTGTCAATAAGAGCAACTTTTTTTCTTGGCTCAATACTAAGATTCCATATTTCTTTCTGAATCTGCTTTATGGCATCAATCCCTGAAAGACCGTAGTTAAGCATCACATCAAGAAGCTTTTTCCTAGCAGAAAGAAAATCACCTTTAAGTGCGATCTCAAGAAGCTCTTTCACATCCTTAGGCTGGGCAACTGAAGCAAGAGAGTAAACAAGATCTGCGTCAATGTTTTTTGAGACAGCTGCACAGCTCTGCATGATGTTCTCAAGTCGCCTGCAGTCGCCATCTGAAACAATAAATAAAGCATCTTTTGCATCCTGGCTTATATTTATTTTTTCTTCTTTTGCAATAGAATCAATCATATCCATAATGTACTTCTTTTCAAGAGGCCTGAACTTGAAGACAGCACATCTTGACTGTATAGGGTCTATTATTTTTGAGCTATAATTTGCAGCAAGAATAAATCTGCAGGTGCCTGTATAGTTCTCCATCGTCCTTCTTAATGCCTGCTGGGCCTCTTTTGTCAAGGCATCACACTCATCAAGAAAAATTATCTTAAAAGGAACATCACCAATTGCCTTTGTCCTTGCAAAATCCTTTACTTTCACGCGAACAACATCAATGCCGCGTTCATCACTTGCATTAAGCTCAAGAAAATTCTGCTTCCAACCCTCACCAAAAAGCTGTCTTGCAATAACTAGTGCAAGAGTGCTCTTTCCAACACCAGCAGGACCTGCAAACAAAAGATGCGGAAGGTTCTTTTGCAACACAAAGGCCTTTACTTTTGAAATAATCTCCTTCTGGCCACGGACCTGCTCAAAGGTTACTGGCCTGTACTTCTCTGTCCAGATTGAACTCTCACTTAACATACTTCCCCCTACTTCTTTGAAAGACATGCCATATAAATAATTTTGGTTTTAAACTATGTCTTCTTCAGAAATAACCATGAAGTCTCCCATAGCAATAACTGCAGAGAAAGGAACAAGCAGATTCCCTTCCTTATCTTTCTCAAGCTCAAGCTTCTCTGTATACGCAGTTGGGTTTTTCAGCACAAGATGTATAAGCTCCCCTGATTTTGCCTCAAATATTATGTCTCCCACTTCACCAAAACGCTTTCCAAGCTTGCTGACCACTGTCTTTCCAATCAGCTTTTTTGAGAATGTTTTTTGGTTTTCAGCCATTGTTTTTTTCACCCTAATAATTATACAAAACAAGTAGGTCAAGTCATATTTAAATCTTTTGCTTTTTGAAATGGATTGGGACTATGACAGATTTTTTTAAGACCACAGTTCTTACACTTATTCTCATTCTTACTAAAAGGAGGAAGCTTGTCTGAAGAGAGTACATCTTTAACCTCTTTAACAAGCCCTTTTACTTGGTCTTTTAAAAAAGGATTAATCTCGATTGTTCTTGCCTCGCCATCATCTACATACCGAATTATTCCGCTATTCACAGGGGTCTTGAATTTGTCTTCAAGAAGCAAAGCATATGCAGCAAGCTGAATCTTATGGTCCTCCCAAGCACCCTCCTTGGGCGCTTTACCTGTTTTGATTTCAACAGGAACGAGCAAGGATGAAAAAACCTGCACCTGATCTATCTTACCAGTAAGATAAAGATTTTCAGAAGCCACCTTGTATTCGGATTTAAGCTTTGGTGTCAAGGATTCCCAAAGGGCTTCGCCACAAACATTGTTTTTCTGCATAAAAGAGAAAATATTTGATGCACGTAACTCTGCCTCGAGCTTGAAAATCCCAATATACTGCTTGAATGCATCCATCGGAAGAAGATTTACCAGCTTAAGTTGATTCTTACTTTGAAGAATAACCATCCTAAGAATCTGGGCGTATCTCCTGCTGTACAAATCAAGAATATGCTCATAAGATGCATTGAGCTCGATAGAACACACAAGTTCTTTCTCTAATTTCTCCATCTCCTCAAAAACCCTGTGCTTTATCGCGCCCCTGACAAGAAACTCCTTTGGAATCTCCTCATAACCAAGAACTTTCTGCAGATATAATTTTCTTGCACAATAAAGATAAGCTGTTAAAGACGTGACTGAAAGCATTTAGTGATAAGATACAGTATTCTTTAAATATCTTGCGTGCATTTGACCAGTGGATTTGAGAAAGATTTTTATACTGCAAATTTAAAGACAAAATGATATGGACATCAATAAAAAATTAGAGTTGTTTAGGCAGGTCGGCGAAGAGATAATAACAGAAGAAGAACTAAGAAACCTGCTTGAAACAAAAAAGAACCCTGTTGCTTATGATGGGTTTGAGCCATCTGGAAAAATACACATAGCACAAGCTGTCTTGAGAGCAATAAATGTAAATAAAGTAACCAGCACAGGAACAAAATTCAAGATGCTTGTAGCTGATTGGCACGCCTGGGCAAACAAAAAAATGGGCGGAGACCTTGACAAGATACAGACCGTGGGCAAATACTTCATAGAAGTCTGGAAAGCCTGCGGAATGGACATTGAGAACGTAGAATTTGTATGGGTAAGCGACATGGTCAAGGACGAATCCTACTGGAGAAAAGTCATGCAGGTAGCAATAAACACAACACTCAAAAGAATATTCAGATGCGGACAGATAATGGGAAGAGCAGAAACAGATGTTCAGCAAGCATCACAGGTATTCTATCCATGCATGCAGTGCGCTGACATATTCCAGCTTGGAGCAGACATATGCCAGCTTGGAATGGACCAAAGAAAAGTAAACATGCTTGCCAGAGAAATCGGCCCAACACTCGGATTCTGGAAGCCTGTCATTGTAAGCCACCACATGCTTATGGGCCTAAGCGCACCGCCTGCATTAGGATTAACTGGTGCGGAAAGAGGAATTGAACTCAAGATGTCAAAATCAAAACCAGAGACAGCAATATTCATGGCAGACACAGAAGAAGACATCAAAAGAAAAATCAGCAAAGCATACTGCCCTGAAAAACAAGTCACAGAAAACCCAATAATGGAATACTGCAAATACATCATATTCGAGAAGTTCCCAACGATGACAATAGAACGGCCTGAGAAATTCGGCGGCGATATTGAAATAAATGACTATGATGAGCTTGTAAAAATATACAGCGAAGGAAAACTACACCCAATGGACCTGAAAACAGCTGTTGCAAGATACGTTAATGACCTTGTAGAACCAGTAAGAAAGCATTTTGAAAAGAATGCAAAAGCAAAAAAACTTCTTGAACAGGTGCAGAGCTATCAAGTAACAAGAT
The DNA here is from genome assembly GCA_038884515.1 of Candidatus Woesearchaeota archaeon. Classification (GTDB taxonomy): domain Archaea; phylum Nanobdellota; class Nanobdellia; order Woesearchaeales; family ARS49; genus JAWABT01. The sequence goes on from JAWABT010000008.1 coordinate 10,565, forward strand.
AATCAAGAAATTAAAGCCTAAAACGCCCATTCTTCTGGAACAATTTACCATCAAGATAAATTGCCCCATTCTGCCTTAAATCCTTAACAAGATCCCAGTGCAAAGCAGACTTATTCTTTCCATTACACTCCCTGTATGCATTTCCAAGAGCAATATGTATTGTCCCCCCAATTTTCTCATCAAACAAGGTATTATTTGTATATTTTGTTATATTCTTGTTACAACCAATGCCAAACTCACCAAGATAAGATGCACCTGAATCTATGTGCAACATTGCCTGCAGGAATTCCTTATTATTTTCAGCGTTTGCCTTCACAACTTTTCCATCCTTGAACTCAAGACGTATGCCACGAACAATGTTCCCGTTCCTGACAGCAGGATAATCAAAATATATGTAACCTTCTGCAGAATATTTATCAGGCACTGTAAAAATTTCACCGCCAGGCATGTTACGAAGGCCATCACATGTTGCACACTTCCCGTGCAGTATCGTGAATTTAAGATCTGTGTCTTTACCAACAATTCTTACTTCCTTTGCTTTATCAACAACAGACGCAAGCTTTGCAAGCCTTTCTTTTATTTTATTCCAATTCTGATTAACAGCAGAATAAACAAAATCCTCATACTCAGCATAAGACATTCCTGCCTCTTGAGCAAGAGCATTTGTCGGATAATCAAAAAGAACCCATCTTGTTTTTTCAGAACGCCATCTTGAAATTGGAGACATTATCTTTGACCTTAATGCAATTTTATTAGGATCAATACTTGCAAACTCTCTGGTATTACAGGTAGCTGAAATTGAAATATAAACATCTGTTTGTTTTATCTCATACATTGCTGTTACGGGAAAACGCCTAAGCTGGTGGTCTTTAGCATACTTAAAAAAAATATAATTAGCACCAGAAAGCAAGGTCCTGATAACAGGATGCGCCCCTTTTTGAAGGCAGAGCTTATAAATCTCAAGAACAAGCGGTTCTGCTGCAGCATGCGCGGCAATTATAACCCTATCACCTTTTTTGACTTTTGTGCTGTAATCAACAAGAATTTTTGCAGCTCTTTTTATCCTTGAATCAACCATGCGTTTTTTGAAAAAATTAAACATATATAAATTTTTGTTTTTTAAAAAAGCACCACAAGGTTTATAAAGATTTACCATCTAAAACAAGCACATGGGGGATCAAAACACAAAAGGAATGAACAATATCATTTACGGATACGATACAAATACAAATTGGCTTGAAGAAGAGAACAGATTCTTAAAAGAAAGCATGAACACCCTTCAACAAGAACTTGAAAAATTCAGAAGAACCCCTTTGATATCCTGTGAAGTCAGAGACCTTACAGAAGACAAAGCAATAGTCAGGCTACCGAACGGAAATGAATTCTTGGTTGAGATTGCTGACAAGTGCGAAAAATTAAAGCCAGGGGACACTGTTCTTGCAGAACAAAAAAACCTCACAATCATCAAAAAAATACCAACATCAAAGAAATTTGATGTCGAGAAATTTGTAATAATGGAAAAACCAAACATTGCATGGAAAAAAATCGGTGGCCTTAAAAAACAGGAAGAAGAAATAAAAGAGATAATAGAACTTCCGCTGAAAAATCCCGAATTATTCAAAAAAGTGGGCATAGAGCCGCCAAAAGGAATACTTCTACACGGCCCACCAGGAACAGGAAAAACACTCCTAGCAAAAGCAGTGGCTAGCTCAACAAACTCAACATTCATAGAAGTTGTCGGCTCTGAGCTTGTTCAAAAATTCATAGGAGAGGGGGCAAAGCTCGTCAAGGAAATATTTGACTTGGCAAGAGAAAAAGCACCATCAATCATATTCATAGACGAGATAGATGCAATAGCTGCAACAAGAATAGATGTAGGCACCAGTGGTGAAAGAGAGGTACAGAGAACATTCATGCAACTACTCTCAGAAATAGACGGGTTTGCACCGCTTGGGAATGTAAAAATAATTGGGTGCACAAACAGGAAAGACATACTTGACCCCGCCATAACAAGACCTGGAAGACTCGATAGACTAATAGAAATACCATTACCAAATGCAGAAGCAAGAAAAGAAATATTCAAGATACACACTGCTTCAATGAACCTTGGCAAAATAGACATTGACAAAATATCAAAAGCAATGGAAGAATTCTCAGGAGCAGAAATAAAAGCAGTCGCAACAGAAGCAGGATACTTTGCAATCAGAGAAAAAAGAACAAAAGTAACAGAAGAAGATTTCTTCAAAGCAATTGAAAAAGTAAAACAAAAAGAAGAAGACCTGGAATACAAGAAAATATTTGGGTAAGATTTTTTCTAAAAATATAAAATAAGATTTGTGCGCACTCAGCCTTCCAGTTAATCTCATTGCTACATTGCTGCAGCTTGATTGGGATTCACCTCGTCATCGTGCTTTGCACTGAATAGTATTAAGAAAGCTTAGTATTTAAAGCAATCGGAAATCAACACAAACCCTAAAAACATAAGGAGCGTACTGGCCTGCCTTGACAACCTTCAGAATTTTGCATTTCTTTTTATATTTCTTGCATTCTTTCTTTATCTTCTCAACAATTCCCGGAAACTCATCTTCCCTACCAAAACCATAAAAATGAATAATTGTCCCTTTTTTTGCGGCCTTGAAAGCGGTCTTCAGGAAAGTGAGAGCTGTTTTTGGCATCGGCATGACAATCCTATCAAACTTTTCTTTAAACTTAGGAACAACCTTAGTGACATCACCCTTAAACAAAGTGATTTTATGGCCGAGCTTATTCAAGGCAACATTTTGCAACGCAAACTTATGGGCAACCGGATTAAGCTCAACACCAACAACAGAATCTGCCCTGCTATTCTTTGCAATAACAAGAGGATAGGGAGCAACACCTGAAAACATAACAAGAACCTTCTCTCCTGGCTTAACCTGCTGTGCAATTCTCAAACGCTCTGAACCAAGACGTGAGCTGAAATAGCACTTTTCAAGATCAACTTTCAGGATTATCCCTGATTCCCTACACTCCGCTATCTTTGTATTTTCACCTGCAAGAACTGTGAGTTTCTGCCTTCTGTATTTGCCATAATGTATTCCGCTCTTTTTGACAACAGTCTTTACCTGCTTGAAAAGATTCATAAGTTCTTTTGCAACAAGTTTCTCTTTTTTCTTTAACTCATCAGGAATTTCAAGAATTGCAATACTTCCAACAACATCAAAGCTTGATGGAACAAAATTTAATTCGTTTTTCGAAAGCTTTTTCTCAAGGGCCTGCTTAAGCGTAACCATCAAAAATCACCCAAGCTTTTCTGCTGTCTCTTTTCATTCTGCCTTAAAATTGGAGCAAGACCTTTCTCAACACGTTCCTTGCTGAAATCATGCTCCTCAACAAGAAATTTCATCAGCTTATCTTTATCAGGATATCCAAATTTTATGGTATAATCACTTGTTACATGCTCTTTCTTAAAAAGATTAAAAATATCTTTCCATGAAAAATCAAAATAATCATCCCACTTTACATCCTTGAAAAGCTTATCAAAATCATTGTATTCCTTGACAAGCTTTAGCGCAGTCTTCGGCCCAATACCTTTTATCCCCCCTGGATTATAATCAGTACCCACAAGAATCGCAAGAACAATCAATTTATCCTGGTCAATGCCAAGATGATTAAGATTCTCTGCAAGATTAATTATTGACGGCTTCACTGTTTCATAAGCAATGGCGCCAATCTTTTTCCTTTTTCCTGCAATAGAAAGATTATGTATTGCCCGGTCTGCACCATAAAGAAGACTATCATAATCCTGACTCACAACAGCCCAAGCATCACCTCTTTTAACAAGATAAGATGCTTGCGCTTCGCCTTCACAAGGCGCCTGGACGATAGGAAGACCAAGAAGCCTGATAAGTTCTTTTGCATCATCAACCATATCTGCGCTCATTGTCGCAAACCTACCCCCATACTTTTTCATTGCTTCAATATCTTCTTTTGACATTGCCTCTTCATACTTAAGCCTTGCCTCATGCTTTACTTTCGCCCTATGCTCAATAGTTGATGTCTTAAGAACTGGCTTTTCACCATCAAAAACAAAAACAGGCTTAATGCCTTTAGCCAGAAATTGAGTTGTCCTGCTGAAAAGCCCAATCAAGTGAGAAGTAACATTGCCTTTGCTGTCCATCAATGGCTTTCCATCTGGGGTGCGGATTGTTGTCAAGAACTGATAAAGCATGTTATAGCTGTCAATAGCAAGAACCTTTCCTTTAAGATCATCGATGCATATCTCGCGCATCAGCAACAAATCCTTAAGATTAACGCCCATCTAAACTACCCGTCTAACTTTTTAACAGCAACACCTTTCAGCTCTTTTGCAATCACCTGAGCCTGCCTTGAAAGCTCTCCTGGAGCTACAAATAAAACAGGTAATTTCTTCAACTGGCCCTGCACGAATGCGCTGCTAATATCTCCATCACCAATTCTTTTTTTATTTTTTGCCTTGCAAAAATATGTAAGCGAGCCAACAACAGAGTTCAGCTCAACAATAAACTCATAATCTGCCTTCTTTTTAATAACTTTTTGCTCAAGAACACGGATACTGTTCTTCTGAAAAAACTTTAAGAGCTGTTTTAAGAAAATATCAGAAGAATCAATCTCTGGTGCAGATGCGTCAACAACCTCTTTTATTACACTCGCACTGATTTCTGCGGGCTTTGACCTCTCTTCTTGAATAATTTCGGCCATTACTTTTTCCTTTTTCTGCACAACCCTTTTTGGAAGCTCTTTGGGCAATTCTTTAG
>JAWABT010000009.1:0-14914 GCA_038884515.1 Candidatus Woesearchaeota archaeon
CTTCCTTCTTTACCCACTTCTAAATTTTCCATTTTATTCATTATCATTAAGTAGTTACATAATTTATATACTTTCTTATCATATTCTATATCTTTTTCAATAAGTATATACATTTTACAGTCTAGATAAAACAAGCACCCGTCCGCCGTTATTTTTCCGATATTTTCTTAGAAAAGTTTATATAAATGGCGTCATTTGAGATTAAAAAAGAGGGTTTGTGGTCAATATGCCTGAAATAACAAAAATAAAAAAACGTGACGGCTCAATAACTGATTTTAATGCAGAAAAGATAACAGCAGCGATTGAAAAAACAATAACAGATACAAAGCAAAAAGACAACGGAATTGCAAAAAAAATAACAAAACAGGTTGTTGAGATTCTTGAAAAAAGCTTCCCAAAAGATGTCATCCCATCAACACAAGATGTTGAAGACATACTTCTTAGCATACTTAATAAATCAAGGCAGACAAAACCACTGGCAGACGCTTTCCAATCTTACAAAAAAAGATATAAGGAAACACTTGGCTTCAGAACAATCCATGGCGTCAGGGATGACATAGGGCTTTCAGAAAACGCAATTAACATCCTCGCAAAAAGATACCTCCTGCGAAACGAAGAAGGAGCAATCACAGAAACACCTGCAAGAATGTTCAGAAGAGTTGCAAAAGCAATCGCAAAACCAGAAACACTCTACAAAAAAAGCACATCAACAGCAGAAGAAGAATTCTATAAAATAATGGCAAACCTAGAATTCCTGCCAAACTCGCCGACACTCATGAATGCAGGAACAACAATCGGCCAGCTGAGCGCATGCTTTGTACTCCCAATCGAAGATTCCCTCAAGAGCATCTTCCACGCACTGGAACAGATGGCGCTCATACACCAGAGCGGAGGAGGAACAGGATTTTCCTTCTCAAGAATAAGACCAAAAGGAGACCTGGTCAGAAGCACAAAAGGAATAGCGTCCGGACCAATATCCTTCATGACCATATTTGACAAAGCAACAGAGATAATAAAGCAAGGCGGCAAAAGAAGAGGGGCAAACATGGGAATACTCGAAGCCAGCCACCCAGACATTGTTGATTTCATAAACGCAAAAAAAACAGAAGGCATGCTCAGAAACTTCAACATCTCTGTAGCAGCAACAGACGAATTCATGGAATCTGCAATAAAAAACAAAGAGTTCTGGCTCATTAACCCAAGAACAAAACAAAAAGTGAAAAGAGTAAGCGCAAAAGTCATATTTGAAATCATTGTTAAAGCAGCATGGGAAACAGGAGACCCCGGAATGATTTTTATCGACGAAATAAACAGGAAAAACCCAACACCAAAAGCAGGAACAATAGAGAGCACAAACCCCTGCGGCGAAGTCCCCCTTCTGCCATATGAAAGCTGCAACCTCGGCTCCATAAACCTCTCAAAAATGGTTGTTGCAGGAAGGCTCGACTGGAACAAACTCAAAAAAACAATCAGAACAGCTGTCCATTTCCTTGACAACGTGATTGATGCAAACATATACCCAATGCCTGAGATAGAAGCAATGACCAAAGCAAACAGAAAAATAGGCCTTGGAGTGATGGGCTTCGCAGACTGCCTTGCAAAAATGAAACTGCCATATGACAGCGATAAGGCAATCACATTCGCTGAAAAACTAATGAAATTCATACAAGACGAGGCAAGAAAAAAATCAGAAGAACTCGGAAGGGAGAGAGGAAACTTCCCTAACTTCGAGCAAAGCACGCTGAAAGAAAAATACAAAAACATGAGAAATGCCACAGTCACAACAATAGCACCAACAGGAACATTAAGCATAATCGCAAACGTAACATCTGGAATAGAGCCATTCTTTGCAATAACTTACGTCCGTGAAGTGCTTGAGAAGACAAAAATGCTTATCGTAGACCCTGTATTTGAAGAGATTGCAAAAAAAGAAGGGTTCTACAGTAAGCAATTAATGCTAAAGATAGCCCAGGAAGGAAGTGTCCAAAAAATTAAAGAGGTGCCTAAGGACATAAAAAGGGCATTCGTGACCTCATTTGACATAAAACCAGAATGGCACGTCAAAATACAGGCAGCTTTCCAAAAATACGTAGATAATGCAGTCAGCAAAACAGTGAACATGCCAAAAAATGCAACAGAAAAAGATATTGAAAACATATTCACGCTCGCATACAAGCTAAAATGCAAAGGAATAACTGTGTATAGGTACGGAAGCAAAAAAGAGCAGGTATTATACATAGGCAAAGATAGTGATACAAGCTGCCAAAAAGAAACCTGCCCCTATTAAAAAAAATAAAAAAAAGAGGTTTTTTGAATGGAAGGCAAAGCAACAATCTACTTATGGACAGGGCACGGCTGGGGAAAAACAACATCAGCACTAGGAGCAGCCATGAGAGCAATGGGGCACGGCTACAAGGTTGTTATAGTCCAATTCATGAAAGGGTGGGGTGAAAAAGTAGGAGAATACAGGATAAGAAAAAAACTCGGCAGACTCTACAGCATAACCCAGTTTGGTAGAGAGGAATGGATTGACCTCAAAAGGCCTTCTGAAGAAGACAAAAAACTTGCACACGCAGGACTTGATTATGCAAGAAAGGCAGCAAAGAAAAAACCATTCATGCTAATCCTTGACGAAATAAACCTCGCAGTTGCAATAGGCCTGCTCGACATAAACGAGGTTTTGAAATTCTTAGACGAGATTCCTCCTGAAACAACAGTCTACATGACAGGAAGAAACGCGCCAGCAGGCCTTATTAAAAGGGCAGATTATGTGAATGAGATAACAATGCTCAAAGGCCCAAAAAACCTTGAAGGGAAAAAAGGAATTGATTACTGAGGAGAAAAAATGGAGTTTCCTTTCAGACCATCAACTCTTGCAGACAGGGAGCACTTTTACACAGAAGATTTTGACATAATGAAGCTAAGGCAATGGTTTGTACGACAGCCTCAGTTTTTCGGGATAGACCTTGGCTCAGAGACAGGCATAACAACAGACCCAAGCAAAAAAATGAAGATAATACTCCTGCAAGGGCTTTCTCCAGCAGAACTAAGGCAGAGAATGATAAAATACCTGCCAGAAGATGTTTATTACGACACAACAAGATACAAAAACCCCTCACTATGCGCTTCGTGCAAAGGAAAAAACTGCTATGCCTGTGAAAATTTTCTGGGAAGAGAGCTTGTCTTTGACATAGACCCGGAAAACATCGAGTGCCCTGTCTGCGGAAAGAAAGAATATCCTAAGTTCTGCAAGTACTGCCTAAAAATATCTCTGGACAGAGGAGTTTATCTTCGAAACTATCTGACCAGAAACCTTGGTTACAAGGATGTCAGGCTTGTTTACTCGGGAAGAGGATGCCACGTCCACGTCCTTGATGAAAACGCATTCAAGCTCTCACAAGAAGAAAGACAAAGAATGGCGCGCAACTTCAAACTATACAGCATAGACCCCTGGGTCACGACAAAGAAAAGACTGATACGCCTGCCTTACAGCCTTAATGCAATGGTATCAAGAATAGTAATCCCAATCAATCCAGATGAAATAAGCAGTTTTGATGCAACAAAAGACAGCAGAGTCATACCTTGCTTTTTAAGGTGTTATTCTAGAACTTAATCATTCCTCTTCTTCAGGATGCTCTTCTTCGGTCTCGGTCTCTTGCTCCCCTTCTTCAATGTCTTCGTCTTCTTTTTCTCCGCGCTCTGTTTCCTGCTCCTCTTCTCTGATATATTCTTCTTCTTGATGATGCGTGTGAGGCTTGTGCGCGTGTGGTTCTTTCTTTTCTTCTTCGCCAGAAATCTCCCTGAACTCCTCTTCAAGCTCTCCTGGTTCTTCTTCATCCTGCTCCTCTTCTTCTTTCTTTTCTGAAACCTCTGGAGCAGAAAGCCCTTCCTCCTCAAGCGCCTCCCTTACCTTTTCAAGACCTTCCTCAAAATCCTCTTCCTCTTCACCATTCTCTATCTTCTCAAATTCCCTCTGGAGCTCAGGCTCTTCTTCTGGAAAATCATCTTCTGCCATGATTTAGAATTTTATTTAAATATGTATATAAGCTTTGTGGTGATTTGTTGTTGTATTTGAATATACTAAGGTTTATAAAGGGATATTATTTACAAATTCCTCGATATGGGGAGGAGAAAAACAGGCCTGACAGAACTAATAGAGTTCTTTTTTCAGAGAACAGACAGAAGATTTAGTTTTGGAAAGAAAACAGGAGATGTCATTCTAAGCTGGGCAGGAAAGAATCCAGACGGCACTGACATTCTTATTAAAATGCCGGACGGAACCATAAAAAAACAGCCGCCTAACACAAAAAAACTCTCCTTACTCAGAGGGCTTGTTCTGGAATACCAAGCGGCTAATCTTGACGAGCTTCCAAAAAAATTAGAAAACTCAGATGATTTTTATGTTAAAAACGTAGAAGGAAACTGCATGTGCGGAGAGGGTTTTTCATTAGAGGCAGTCATTCTGAACATCAAAGGCGGAAATGAAGCAAAAAACAACATTTACGGCAAGATAAAAGCCCAAAAGAAAATCAAAATATCAGACTGCACTGCAATCGGAATGGACTGCTACAACGGGCTGCCAAAACTTCTTGACGAGCTTTACATACCTAATAACCTACAACAAAGCAGGGACCAAGTTAGCAAAACAAAAGAAGAGATAACAGATTTTGTTGAAAATATCTCGCCACAACTTATGCGAAAACTTGGAATGATGGACCTTACCATAGATAATTTAAAAAAATTACTTACGCTGGCACACGCACAAAAACTGCTGGAAGGAGACGAGTCAGGAATAAATTACGATATTGATTTAAGAAATAACAAAAGCACATTCAACTGGTTCAAAGGACTGCAGGAAAGCACAATCAGAGAAGGAATTGACGAAGATAACGCAGAAGACCTCTTGCAGATATGGCACAAGATAAACAAAACAGCACACCTTCTAACAGATGAAGACCTCGCTAAACTAATAATATACTCTCACGAGTTCAGGCAAAGAAAAACAGACCTCCTGCTTGCAGGAGTCAAGCAAGACCTTCTTTACCTCTCAAGCCTTGATGCCAGCCACGAGTACATAAAAGAGTACGGGCCATTCAACATAGACAAGCATTTTGTCTATCCAAGAACAACATACAAGTATAGGCATGAAAAAGACATACCCAAAGACAAAACAATCAGAGAAATACTAAATCAAGAATTTATAACAAGAATAGAATTAATGGGAATCCATAATCACTTTCCTAACATAATTGAAACAAGAATCTCAATAAACAGGCAGGTTGCGCAAAAATACGGCCTGGGAAGAACCTGGGACTACATCCTGAAAGAGATAGAACCCTGGTTTGAAAAAACAAAAGAAGAACTTCATGAAGAATATAAAGAATGGGGAGAAATAATCAATGAGCATGTATTTACAAAAGACGATTACCTCACTGTAAAATATTTCCTTAAAAAAACAAAAATAGGACAAACAACAGACAGAGAAAATTACCTAAGAAACCACGATATTCAATCTTTTGAGGAAGTTGCGCCAAAAATAATAAAGATAGGAAGAAAACTAAGATACGCAAGAAAAATTGAAGAGAGAAAAAAAGAGAATAAAACTGAAGAAGGAATTGATTTTGAAATATTAAAACAAGAATATTTCCTTAAAGAAGATTTTGTTGAGAAATTCCCAGAATTCACAAAAATAGAAGGGATAACTGCCGACAAATTCTTTGAGATTTTGGAGAGCACTGGCTTTGTTGAGCATAAAGAATACCAGAAATTCAGGCAAAAAATAATTGGAGCATATGAGTTTGGCATTGTTCCGAAGGAACTTATTGCAAAGACAAGCCAGGAAAAAACAAGGGCACTGTATTATTACAAAATACTGCAAAACCAAGGAGTGCATGAGCAGAGCGAGAAAACACAAGAAAAACTGAAACTCATAAAAGAAAGATATGATTCAGGAGTGATAGCCAAGCTAGGATTTGCAGAATCCTTATTTAAATCAAAATACATTGATACCGAGCTTGAAAAGCAAATCAGTGCAGTGTATAATTCTGTTGCATACATTAAAGTGCCTGATTCCTGGGAAAAAGCACGCAAAAGAATAAACGAATTAAATAATATTGAATTCGTGATATTTGACAAAAGAGGGGTGCAGGTAAAAAGCAGTAAAAACATCAAAAAAGAAATAGAAGGAACAATATACTACAACGCAGAAGAAGCAGTCTCACTTCTCGCTGAAAAAGACAAATCCATACCTATGCCCAAAGAAATAGTTGAAAAATTCAAAGAAATCATAAACAGAGATTACTACCGCTACAATTTTATCAGCGTTTCACCTGACAAAGAACAAATGACAACCCAGGAAAGCATAAATACAATAAATGAAAGATACGCAAAACTTGAAGTGGAAATAAAGCAACAAAAGGCAATGAGCAAGTTAAACAGCTGGACAACGACAACACTAGACATGGATTACAAAGACCTTGAAAAATTATTTACCAAAATGCCAAAAACTAAAGAATTCATACTATCCAAGCACCCAGATTATTCAAATGACAAAAAATTTTTTGGAGATTTGAAAAAAGCATCAACATACACAGCAGAAGATATTGATTTTATCCTATCCTTTGACCCAAAAAACTCAACAATACCCAAGATAAAACAAGAAAAGAGCTTGGAATTGTCATTAATCATAAGGCAAGAGCTTGCAAGCCAGACAAAAGATGAAGAAAGCTGGAAGAAAGAAATTGACAGATTCTATTTTGACCAAATATTCCCTGAACTGCAGCGCGACCTTGCCGTAAGAAAAATAAGGCAGGGCCTTGGAATGCAGAAAAAAACAGGGGAGAGAATCCTTAAAGCATATGATTCTGAAAAATGGGAAAGCTTCAAGCCAGAATACCTTAAATACAACCTGCGAAGAGTCCTACAGGGAAAAAATAACCTGCTTGACAAAGCAATACGCGGAGAAATTGCACAATACAAAATGCCAGAGGAAATGCTGGCAAGATTTGAAGAAGACCTTAAAGAAAAAAGATTCAACGAATCTGATGCTTTGGCTTTTAGAGAAGCAATATCAAAAATAGAGCAAATAGTAAATGAAAAACTGATTAATTTCTATTCAATACCATACCAATTAAACATGCTGCAAGAAGAGGAAAGAGCTGCATTTGATAAAGTAGGATGTAATACTTATTACGGCCATAAAAGCAGCGGCAGGCACTATTATCACGGAAGGTATCATTCTCATAGAAGAAGATATTAAGAAAAAATCAAAAAAATAAAGAAAGATTCTTATTATCGAATCTTTGCTTTTATCTTGAGTTGCTTCAGCATGTCTTTGCACCTGTTTCTCAGGGTTGTCTCTGTTATTCCTGATACTTCAGCAACCTCTCTCTGAGTCCTCTTCTCTTTGAGAATAAGACCCGCTATGTAGAGTGTAGATGCAGCAACGCTGACAGGGCTGAGGCCTGATGTAAGGCCTTTCTTCTTGAGCTCCTCTGCAAGCTTGACTGCCTTTGTCTGGACTTTTGGTGAAAGTTTCAGAGCACTGGCAAACCTTGCAGTATAATCAATCGGATTTACTGGAACTATCCTTATCTCAAGCTCCCTAAGCATCATCTTATAGGTCTTTGCAATTATCTTGACATCTGTGCCAGCAACTTCTGCAAATTCCTTAAGGGACCTTACAATGTCATGTAACCTGCAAGCAATGTAAAGAGCACCGACAACAATATTCTCAATGCTTCTCTTAAGAGTCAGATTCTTTTCAGCTGCTTTCCTGTAAAGCTCAGCAGCCTCTTTCTCGACAATTGAAGGCAGGTTGAGCTGTCCGGAAACAAGCTTAAGGTTTGTGAGAGCAGTCTTTAGGTTCTGCTCATAACTAGAGCTTGTCCACGCATTCTTTTTTCTTATCCTGCTTATCATTGCCTTTGTCTTTGTGTTAAGCTTTGCAATGTCAGCATGATTTCCAATACTTGTAGTCAGATTGTCAGCAATTCTCGGGTCAAAAGGAGCCCCGCCCCTTCCCATCTTCTCCCCGCCATCATCTTCAAAAGACCTTGTTTCATCACCAAAATCAACAAGAGACTCGTCTATAACAAAACTACAATTCCTGCAGATTATCTCTCCTTTCTTCCGGTTCAGAATGAAATCATGCGAACCGCAGTCAGGGCAAACTTCTTTAACTAGCATTTTTGGCCTCCACTCATTTGAGCTTAGATTATATTAGCTAACCCAACTACCCCTTTTCTTTCCTTCCAACAGCTTTAAAAGATTAGCTACTATATAAATCTTTCGTTTTGTTATCACTTTTGGGTAGTTATTTTAAATATTGAAAAGAAAACCTGGATGTGTCTTAACCTTTTTAAATCTCACTTGTTTTTCTCTATACCTATGGGAGATATAGACGATAAAAGTAGTGGTGCGCCCGAAGACGAATACTTAGAAGAAGATGATTCTCTGGATGATACTTTGGTCACTGCTGATAAATACGATACGCTCATCAAAGCAAAAAAATTGCTTGTATATAGCAACAACAAATACCTTCACTATGAATATATGGCAAGGGCTGCTGAAATTGCTTTACAGTCTCAACACGATGATGGTGGGCCTTATGTCGGAGCTGTAATTGTCAAAGATTGCAAAATCGTCACAGAAGCGTTCAAAGTGAGGGAGCCAATTTTAAGACATGCTAATATTACAAGCAGGGGTGGACTGCATCTCTATCATGCAGAAGAAAAAGCAATTCAAAATGCACACGTTATGAAACAAGATATTACAGGAGGTGTGCTTTATGTAACCCTCGAGCCCTGCGTTCGCAGAAATATAAAAAACAGGCAAAGAAGAATGAACACCCCTTGCGTAGATTTTATCATTAATGCAGGAATCAAATCTGTAGTCATCGGTCTGCTGGACAGCGATAACCCACATGTTTCTGGAAGAGGAGTCATAGCACTTGCCAATTCAGGCATAGAGGTTGTTCTTTACAATGCAGGCTTGTCTGAAGAACTTCTGCATCTCGTCAAGCTTGGCCGGATGCGGCGCGAAAGCAAAAGACAAGAGTATCTTCCTTATAAGATTGAATTCCTTGCTACGAGAGGGGCTTACACGTATCTTAAAAAGATAAAAGATCAGGACAACATCAAAAGCGGAAAAAAAAGAGAGAGCAACCGCCTGAAAAAGATAATAGATGATGGATTGAAAGAATACGAAGAAAATAATAAAGAATAGAAAAATTAGCTTTTATCTAGATGCGTCTGCCTGCCTTTCAACCTCGTTCTTCTTCGAGATTGCAAGGGATTTAGGGTCAAGCCTGTAAGCTGCAATCAATTCCTCTGCAAGAGATTCCTCAATTGGCTTTTTTTTGTTGAAAGACTTCTCGTAAGCACCCTGCACAAAGTACCTCAGGGCAACATCAATCCTTCTCTGAGGAGCACACTCAACTGCTTTAGGATACCTTGCTCCACCATATTCGATTGTGACAATTTCTTCTCTCGGAGCTGCATTAACAAGAGCCTGCACATAAACCTTAATTGGATTCTCCTTCAACCTCTGCTCAATAATCTCAAACGCTTTTTCGACAATCTTATACACAGTAGATGTCTTTCCAGTGCAGTGACCAGAACTCTTTACATGCTTGCCACTTTTGTGCCCTGGAACAAAAAGCTTGTTGATTAATCTCTCGACGATGAAGATATTGCTCTTATGGAACCTTCTGCCAGCATAACGCGCCCCTGTCTTCGGAACAATTTTCGGTGTCAGGGATATATATCTGACAAGCCCTTCGTCTGCAACAGCGATTCCTTCTGTACTCCACCTGTTAAAAACAAGTATCTCAGCCATTTTAAAATCACTTTCTGGCTTTCTCCAGTTTTCCGCTCAAAAGGTCCTTAAGACTCTGGCCATTGACTTTGATGACGTTGTAACGGATACCTGAAAGGTCACCAATAGCTCCCCCCTTTCTGCCACCGCTGCATTCAATCAAAACCTCATCGTGCTCGTCAATCATCTTCTGTGCCCCATCCCTCGGCATGAATGCAGTAACCTGCCTGCCATTCTTGATAAGCTGGACCCTGCAGCATTTTCTCATTGCAGAGTTTGGCTGTTTTGCCTCAACCTGCCTTTTCTCTAAGACTATACCTTTTGCCTGGCTGCAACCCTCGAGTGGGCTGGACTTCTTCTTTAGGTCAAACAATCGCTTGATATATTTCTTTTGAAGAAGTTTAGAGTGATGCCTACGTTTCTTAAGTGACTTTGCTGTGTTCAAGCCTCTGCTTTTGTTTCCCATGTCTTAAACCACCTTTAGTTCTTTTATTGGAAAATATCTTTGCACAACAGCCTCATATGCCCGAAGATGTGAAGCGTTCCTGCCGATAAGCATTCCACGGGTCTTTAGGTCAACGGCCGTGATAACATACGTTCCATCATCTTCTCTTATTTCTTTGACTTGCAGAGGATATATCAGGTTCTTTATAAAGCTTACTGGTTCTGGGCTAAACTCAACGATTTTAACCTTTTTATTGAACACCCTCTCAAGCTTATGGACATTTGAACCTTTAGCACCAATCGCCTTACCTATCTCGTTTTGTTGTACAATAAAAATAACGATACCTTCTTGGTTGACGCAATCCTTAAGTTGCGCATGGGTTATTGACTCGAAAATAGACATGAACTTCATTATTTTCTCATCATATATTATTTTAGAACTCACTTTAAAACTCCTACAACAGCAACAGGAAACGGCTTTTTGCAGAAGACGCCTAGCTCAGAGCTTGAGTTATCAAGCTGCTTGAACTCAACCTTTGCAAGCCTACTATCATGCGCTAAATCATCCTTGATCATCTTGGCGCAGTTTCGTGATACGTACACCATTTTTAGCTTGCCTAACTTGAGATACTTTAAAGTTCTCTCTGCTCCCAAGATCAGCTTTTTCTCTACCAGAAGTTTTCTAAGTTCCACTCCGATTTTCTCTATTTTTTTCTTTGCCATGTCTACAGCTTCTCCTTTCTTACTTTTGTTACCAGCCCAGGCAATCCTGTGCCTATCGGGACTGGCTGGTTAAGCATGACATTCTCAACAACCGAGTTAAGGTGATCGACCTCGCCAGTTAGTGCTGCATTAATAACATGCTTTATAGGCGTCTCAAAGCTTGCCCTTGCAAGCACAGATGCCTTTTCGCTCACCACCCCATACCTTGTTATTCCCTTTATTTCCCCGGATGCACACATAGTGTCTGCAACAAGCATTATGTGGCGAACATCAACATTGAGACCCTGCGCTTCTATGACTTTAAATACCTCATCAATTATTGCCTGTCTTGCTGCCTCTATCCCGAGAACTTTAGCAATTTCAAATATGTCATTGCTGACAGTTCTTGCAGGATCAACAAAATCAAATTCCATAACTTTCTTGAGGTTTGTTCCTGCTGTTATTATTATGAACTCCTCTTTTCTTTTAACAGGCAGAACCTGATTAACCCCCTTCACCCCGCACACATAAACATCTTTTATTTTTTCCTTGAGCTTGTACAGATCATTTAGGCCTTTCTCTTCCTTGCCTTTGAGCTTTAATGAAATCGTGCTGTCTTTTTCTTCTTTTATTCCTACCTCTTTGCCCATCCCTTTTGAGATTGTTTTCACAAGTTCTCCTGTTGTTATGCCAAGCAGGGCCATTTTGTCATGATTCAGCTTGAGCTCTATCTTAAGGTCAACAATATTTATCGTATACTCAAGGACAAGCTCCCCAAGCTTTGTCTCCTTCACCTTCAAGGCGCACTCCCTTATGTCTTTTCCTTTGTTGTACGGTGATTTAAGGAATATTTCCATCATGGGCGTTGCAAGAGTCTTTCTTCCATCCAGGATCTCTATGATTCTTGGAAGGCCCATTGTGACGTTGAGCTCTGCGACGCCTGAGAAGTGGAATGTGTCAAGTGTCATCTGCGTGCCAGGTTCTCCTATGCTTTCTGCTGCAACAAGACCGACAGCTTCGCCTGGATCTATCTTTGATGCATCAAATTCTTCAAGAACCTTCTGCGCAACTTTCTTTATTTTAGATGCAGGACATTTTGCCTCGATTTCTTCCAGTATGGACTGCGGAAGCAAGTCCTGAAATTCTTCTAATTCCTTATGCATTTTATTTCACCGAATCAATTATTCTTTGAACATTAATTTTTCCGTTCTCTGACTTTGCAACATCAAGCCCGTCCTCTCCGTATGCGAACTGTACTATCCTGCAGTTTGCATCACGGACAGTTCCATCATATTCGACACGCAAGTCCTGCATTGCATTTGCAAGTCTCCTATACAGGTATCCTGATTTTGGTGTTCTAAGCGCAGTGTCCATCAAGCTGTCCCTTCCAACAATAGAGTGGAAGAAGAACTCCTTTGGATTAAGCCCATTCTTGAATCCGCTCCTGACAAAGCCATGAGCCTCTGGCGTTAGGTCTCCTTTTTTAAAGCAGGAAAGTGTCCTTCTATAGTATCCTTTCGTTATCCTGCTGCCGTGAAGTGCCTGCTGCCCTACGCATGCAGCCATCTGCGTTATGCTGAGGTATGAACCTCTTGCACCACTCTCTGCCATCAGGACAGTGTCAGCATTTTTATTGGCATATTCTTTAACTATGTTTGTGCATTTTGTTCTTGCTTTGTTTAAAAGCTCAAGAATCCTGAGCTCAAGCGTCTCTGCAACAGTTCTTCCTGGAAAAGCCTCAAATGTTCCTGCCTTGAATGACTCAATCATTTGTTGTGCCTCTTCCTCTGCTTTTGCAAGCGTGTCTTTAATCATGTCAACTGCTTCTTGAGGCAGGTCCAGGTCTGACAGTTTTGTTGAAAGCCCTGACCGTAGCAAGACCTCTATCCCTAACTTGAGAATATTGTGAAGTATTTGGACAGTCATTTTTGGGCCGTATTGCTTGTGCAGACTTCTCAGCAAGAATCCTGCGCCTTCGCCACCAAGGCTCTTGCTATCCATGACTCCCTCAACAAGCTTTCCGTTTTCTATGATGACATCGCTGCCATCCTTTGCTTTTCCTTTAAAGTTAAAGTCATTTGGAAGCAGGACGCTGAAAACATCCTTTCCTGTAAGTATTTTTTTAGCAGGCAAATTTGAGAAATCAAAAACACCGACTGTGCAGAGAAGGTCAATCGCTTCCTCCCTGCTCATTTCACTTATTCTTTTAGTGAGTATGTAATTGCCTGAAATTCCATCATGCAGGCATCCCATGACACTGAGCCCGTATCTTGGGCTGATCAATTGTGTCTGGACCTCCATAAGGATCTCTGCTTCTGCCCTTGCTTCTTCTGTCTGAGGTATATGCAGGTTCATTTCGTCGCCGTCAAAGTCAGCGTTGTAAGGAGCACACACAGCTGGATTAATTCTTAAAGTCCTGTATGGAAGTACTCTTATCTTATGGCACATCATGCTCATCCTGTGCAGAGATGGCTGCCTATTGAATATCGCGAGGTCTCCATCCATAAGATGTCTTTCAACAACATAGCCAGGTTGCAATTCCTCGAGTGCTGCCTCTTTTGTTTCCTCTGTGAGCTTCTTTTTCTTTCCATCCGGCCTTATTATATAGTTAGCGCCAGGATATTTGTTCGGACCATTCTCAACAAATTTTCTGAGATATGCCATGTTCCATTCATTTATTGTTTCTGGGATTGTGAGTTTCATCGCCACAACATCAGGAACACCGACCTCATTCAACTTAAGCATAGGGTCTGGACTGATAACCGTCCTTGAACAGAAATTTGTCCTCTTTCCAGCAAGATTATGCCTGATTCTTCCTTCCTTGCTTTTAATTCGCTCAGTGATCGTCTTTAGAGGCTGTCCTGACCTGTGCCTTGCAGGAGGAAGTTGTGCGACTGTATTGTCAAAGAATGTTGTAATATGGTACTGAAGTAGATCCCAAAGATCTTCAATTATTATTTCAGGGGCTCCTGCATTAATGTTCTCAAACAATCTCTGGTTTATTCTAACGATATCTCCGAGCTTGTGTGTTAAATCGTCCTCACTTCTCTCTCCTGATTCGAGGGTGATTGATGGCCTTACAGTTACAGGAGGTATTGGCATAACTGTTAGAATCATCCATTCTGGCCTTGCATATTTTGGATTTATTCCAAAAAGCAAAGAATCATCATCTGTTATTTTTTCAAGCCTTGCCCTTATCTCTATCGGGCTTAATTTTTTCTCGCCTTCAAGGAAAGTATATGGCTTCTCGAGATTTATTTTGTTCTGCTTTGCCTTGCAGTGAGGGCATTTTGCCACTGTTTTTAAGCCCATAATTATATCTTTTATCGCATCCCTTCTTGCCTCAATACCCTCTTCTTTTTCAACAAGGTCAAGCTTCTTTTTAATGGCATCAATCTTGTTTTCTGGAATAAGGATTCTTCCACACTCTCTACATGTACATCTTAGCATGGTATGTACGATTCCGATGAGCTTGATGTGAAGCACAGGCCTTGCTAGCTCGATATATCCAAAGTGTCCTATGCATTCCTTTAATTTGCAGCCGCAGGTCTTGCACTTCAGGCCAGGATCGATGACTCCAAGGCGGACATCCATGAGACCGCCATCAACAGGATATCCTTCTTTATCGTAAAGCTCTGGGGTTACTATCTTTGCAGAAGCCATTTTCTTTATCATTTTGGGGCTCAGCAAGCCGAAGACAACACTCTGCACCTGCTTGAAAACATAATGCTGCATGGCTTCTATGCGCTCTCTGGACATTTCTTCTTTTTTTGGCGCACCCTCTTCAGAAATTTTTTTCTCTGGTTTCTTTTCTTCAGCAGCTTCCTCCATTGGACCCTCTATTATCTCTTCCTTCTTTTCTTCTGTTTTAGCAATTTCTGTTGTGGTTTTCTCTTCGGTTGGTTTTGCTTTCTCTTCTTCCTTTTTCTTTTTTGCCATTTTAATATTTACC
>JAWABT010000010.1:0-14560 GCA_038884515.1 Candidatus Woesearchaeota archaeon
AGAAGCTCCTTGCCGTCTTTTGATTGTAGAGTTATCTGTTCTTTAATCTGAACCTCCCTTGTTTCGTGCGGTATGCTGCTAACAGAGCCCATCTCCTCCCCAAGCCAGTCCTTGCATATCCGGTTGGCAAGGGTTGTCTTTCCAGAATTTGGAGGGCCATAAAGCCCAAGTTTGACATCTTTCTTTGACCTTTTTAAAAATTTGCTGAAAAATTTCTTTAATGCACTAAACACTCAAACCACCTTTTTTGCATAAAATCGTTTAACTGATTTGTTTATATACTTTTCGCTTTTGCAGAAGATGGGTAAGATAATAAAAGAAAGAGAAAAATAAAAAAGGTTTATTTCTTCTTTTTCCTTCCGCCACGAGCCATTTTAGCTCTTGAGATATCTCCTTTTGAGTCAACAAAATAAAGGTATCCCTTTACCTTCTTTACGCCTGCTTTAGCGACTTTCTCCACTTTTCCAGCACCTTTCTTTCGGCCTCTTGCCATCTTGGCTCTGGAAATATCGCCTTGCTTGTCTACAAAATACAGATATCCGGCAACTTTCTTTACGCCGACTTTTGCTACTTTTTCTGCCATGTTACACCCTCCTTTTTATATTTCCATTTGGACCGTGAAACAACACGACCCCCATTTCCGACGATTTCTCGCCAGATTTAGCATTAAAAAACAATCTTATTTATAAACTTTTCGTCGTAAAATCACTTTTTCTTTTTCTTCGCAGGCACCGCTTTTACACGCTTTATTTTGGGCTTTGCCTTTTTGCATTTTTCGCAAAACCTATGGACATCCTTGACAAACCATTCTGGCTTCAAAAGCCTCTTGAGTTTTTCAGAAAGCGAAACAGTTTCTTTCAGCAGCTCAACCTCTTCTTTTCTCGTAGGAATAGGCTCTGACTCTTTCTCAAGCTTCTTTGCCTCTTCAAGGGCTTTTTTAACCTCTTTTTTTTCTATATAACCTGCCATAACACAAACATCAGAAAAATAGTATATAAACTTTTCTCAAAAAATTTATAAAAAGCATAATAATCCTGACAGGCATGACAAAGGGGCTGGTAATATCTGGGGAGTTTGGCAACATAATCGTCAGGGAAAAAGCAGGTGAAAAGCTTGAGCTCGGTGAGCTTCTTATTGCAGAAACTTCGCAAGGAAAAATATTCCTGCAGGTTTTTGATCTTGTTTATGGCTCACAGCTCAGCCAGCAGAACCTTGAGCTTGTCTCTGGCCTGAAACTAGAGGAAGACAGCACACTCGCGCTAATGGACACAAACATAAGAAGCTATACCCTTGCCAAGCTAAAAAGCCTAATCACAGTCAAAAATAACAAAGCAGTATCCCCAAAAACACTTCCTGATTTTTTCTCAGAAGTCAGGGCAGTCAAAAATGAGGATTTTGGATTTCTGCTCGAAAAAACCAGCAATCCCCTGTTCTTTGGATTACTGAGAAGCGGAACAAAAGTACTTGACCTGCCAGTATATCTTGACGGTGAAAAAGTCCTGAGCCACCACATTTTGATATCAGGAACAACAGGAAGAGGAAAATCAGTGCTCATGAGCAACCTGCTCTGGAACATGATAGACAAGGATTACTGCGGAGTGCTTGTGCTTGACCCACATGATGAATATTACGGCAGGAGCAAGCCAGGACTAAAAGACCATCCTCTTGCAAGGGAAAAACTTGTATACTACACCCCAGGAACCCCTCCACCAGGATGCAGGACACTCAAGATAAATCTCAAAACAGTGCAGCCATCACACTTTAATGGCGTGATTGAGTTAAGCGACCCCCAGAGGCAGGCATTGTTAGCATACCACAAAAAATACGGAGACGAATGGATAGCTGCAGTTGTCCTTGATAAACCCCTTGAAGTAAAATTTGTCGAGGCAACAATAGACGTTATAAAAAGAAGAATACTGCAGCTTCTTGACCTGTACGTGGAGAATGAAACAATAACCTGCAAAGGTGTTTTTGACACGAATGCAGGAGAGAACACAATAAGCGATATTGTCTCAGACCTTGAAAAAGGAAAGACTGTTGTGATTGACACATCTGAATTTAGCGGAGCAGAGGAAATACTTGTGGGAAGCCTCATAGCGACAAACGCGCTTTACAAATATAAGAATTACTCTTTTGAAGAGCTGAGAAGAAAGCCTGTGATATCAATAGTCCTTGAGGAAGCGCCAAGAGTCATCGGCAAAGATGTGATAGAACACTCGCCAAACATATTCTCAACAATAGCGCGCGAAGGAAGAAAATTCAAAATAGGCCTGACTGCAATAACACAACTGCCAAGCCTCATCCCAAGAGAAGTTCTTGCCAACATGAACACAAAAATAATACTTGGCATAGAATTAAAGCCAGAAAGACAGGCAATAATTGAAAGCGCTGCACAAGACCTTAGCGCAGATGAGAGAAGCATAGCGTCACTTGACAAAGGAGAGGCAATAATAAGCTCAACATTCGCGAAATTCGCAACACCTATCCAGATACCTTTTTTTGACGATATTGTCAAGCAGGCAAAAAAAGCACAGGTTAGAACATCATTTGACGGGGTGAAAATAGAATGATATTTGCACATCTTGCAGACTGCCACCTTGGGGGTTGGAGGGAGCCAAAGCTAAGAGCAGTAAACACAAAGGCATTTGCATCTGTGATAGATTACTGCATAGAAGCAAAGACAGACTTTATCATAATATCAGGAGACCTATTCAATAACTCACTGCCTGCAATGGACTGCCTAAAGGTTGCTGTTGACAAACTAAGGCAACTGAAAGAGAGGCACATCCCTGTGTACATGATTGCAGGAAGCCATGACTTCAGCCCAAGCGGAAAAACAATGCTTGACGTGCTTGAAAGCGCGGGTCTAATAACAAATGTCTGCAGAGGAGAAGAAACAGCAGATGGAAAACTCAAGCTGAAATTCACAATAGACAAGAATACAGGAACAAAAATAACAGGACTGCTCGGCAAAAAAGGCGGGCTTGAAAAGAATTACTTCTACAATCTTGACAGGGAAGAGCTTGAGAAAAGAGAAAAAACATTCAAGATATTCATGTTCCACTCTGCAATAACAGAACTAAAAACAAAAGACATGGGTGAAATGGAATCAATGCCAATATCTCTTCTACCAAAAGGATTCAACTACTATGCAGGTGGCCACGTGCATATTGTTGACAAACAAAGCCTTCCAGGATATCTGCATGTTGTTTATCCCGGACCTGTCTTCCCAAACAGCTTCTCGGAACTGGAGAAACTGAAGCACGGCTCTTTTGTTGTATTCAAAGACCATGATGCAATGCACCTCAAAGTAGAACCATATCCTGTAATAAGTATTATTCTTGACTGCGAAAACAAAACACCTGCTGAAGTTGAAGATATGATAATGAAAGAACTTGAGGGCAAAAATCTCAAAGATGCAATAATAACAATAAGATTAAGCGGCGTATTAAGTTCTGGAAAACAAACTGAGATAAGATTCAAAGAAATCTTTGACAAACTTTATGCAGCAGGGGCTTATTTTGTAATGAAAAACACAAACAAGCTCAGCTCAAAAGAGTTCCAGGAAATAAAAGTCAGCAAGAACTCTGTCGAGGAAATAGAGGAGAGCACAATCAACGAGCATGCAGGACAACTGGGAATTTTCAGTATTGACAAAGAAAGGGAGCTTGCAAAAGAATTGATACGAATACTCTCTGTTGACAAAGATGAGGGGGAGAAATCAGCTGATTTTGAGAAAAGAATAAAAGCAGATGTTGATGCTTTACTAAAGATTTGAAAGATTTTACTCCCATTTCTCAATCTTTGGCTTTGAAAACCTTGCACGCCACTTAATCATTGCTTGATATTTCTTTAAGGAAATCCATTTCTTGAATTTTATAAATTTCTGGGCAACACCATCATGCATCTGGCTTACAATAATCTTGACCATCCTGTCTTTCTTTCTTATTTTTGCAATAAACCTTTCTGCATTACCTGTTTCTGGATTTCCAAAAGTTGCAATCTGATAAGGCTCGTCTTTCTCAAGCCAATCATCAAGAAGAGTATCCTCTCTTATCTTTCTCCTGAAATGCTTCCTGAAAATACAGATATACAGGCAGACCAGAACAACGATAATCATCAAGGAAAGCATCACAAAATCACTCAATTCATGCGAGATAGCAATGATATGCTTAAGGTTCTTCCCAACAAAATAGCCTATAACCAGATAAAAAGGGGTGACAATCATTGCGCCAAGCGAAGTGTATGCAAAAAAAGTTTTCCACCTCATCCCTGAGGCTCCTGCTATCAATGGCATCCAGAACCGCGGGCCAACAAGAAACCTGCCAAAAAACACTGCTTTCGCCCCATGCCTGTCAAAAAACCTTTGGGCCTTCCTTCTTCTCCGCGGAGTGAGAAGCCAGTCAAGAAAAAAACCTCCTTTTTTTCCAACATAATACCCGAGATTATCGCCTGCAATTATGCCAAGAAAACACAAAACAAAACCCAAATCAATACGAAAAAAACCAGTATACATAAGATATCCTGTAGCCATAAGAAGCAATTCTTCTGAAAAAGGCAAGCCAATGCTGGAAAGCACTGGAATTAAAAATAGTGCAATGTAAGCAAGTTTTACCAAATAACTAAATACTATAATGTCCAACATTTTACTAAACTTTAAAATCAAGGACTCTTTCTAAGCATAGTCCTTGGGAAAGGTATTGCATCCTTTATATTATCAAGCTTGCAAATCCATGCAATAACTCTCTCTACTCCCAAACCAAAGCCGCAGTGAGGAACACTGCCATAACGTCGAGTATCAAAATACCATTCATAATCTTTAGGATTCTGGCCAGAATCAAGCAGGGCCTTTTTCATTGCCTCAATATTTTCATCACGCATGCTTCCCCCAATAATTTCACCATAACCCTCTGGAGCAATCATATCCATGCACAAGGCGGTCTTAGGGTCTTTAGGGTCAGCTGGCTTGTAAAAAGCCATTATCTCCTTAGGATAGTTTGTCACAATAACTGGCTTGTCAAAATACTTAGTGAGCTTATCTTCTTCAATTGTCCTCAAATCTTTTCCCCAGGGAATGTCAAGCCCTTCTTTTTCCTTCAAAAGTTTTAACACATCTGTATAAGTTATTCTCGGAAAAGGCGCTTTTATTTTTTTCAGTTTTTCAACATCCTGTCCAAGTTCCTTAAGCTCTCGTTCATTCTTCTTGACACACTGCTGGACAATGTAAGCAACAAGCCCCTCTGCCTGCTCCTGCAGTTCAGGGAAAGTCTGCCATGCTGTCTCAACCTCTGCCATCCAAAACTCAGCAAGATGCCTTGAAGTCTTTGCACGCTCTGCCCTGAAGCACGGAGATATTGTGAAAATCTTCTCCATACCAAAAATTGCTGCCTCTGCATACAACTGCCAGGACTGAGTAAGGTATGCTTTCTCGTCAAAATATTTTACCTCAAAAAGAGTCATTTTTCCCTCGCACGCAGAAGGAGTAAAGATAGGAGGGCTAAACTCATAATAGCCGTCCTTTCTGAAAAAATCCCTTATTGCAGAAAGAACAGTATCCCGTATCTTGAAAATATTAACTAATTTTCTTGACCTTACCCACAAATGCCTGACATCAAGAAGGAATTCAGGGCTAAGGTCTTTAGCGATTGGAAACCTCTCTGCCAGGCCAACAATCTTCAGTGAGGTAACGTGAATCTCATAACCAGTAGGAGCCCTCTCATCCTTCACAATATCTCCTTCAACAATCAAGGAAGACTCTATCGTTACTTTTTGAGCTGTATTCCAGACATCTTCTGAAACCTTGTCTTTCTCAATGACACACTGAATATCGTTTGTATAATCTCTAAGAATTATGAATGAAAAAGCGTTTGATTTTCTCTCTCGCCTAGCCCATCCTCTAACTGTTACTTTGCCGCTTCCTTTCTGCATTGCCTTTTCAATAGTTATTGGTTTTGCCATAAAATCAAGTCATATTAAGTAGTTTAAATATGTTGCGGAAAACTGTTGTTTAACAATATCTTTATAAAACGAAACGACATAGTATTTATATGTTTGAAATACTCGCTGAAGACGGAAATGCAAGATGCGGAAAGCTCAAGACAGCCCACGGAATAGTCGAGACTCCTTTCTTCATGCCTGTTGTGACAAAAGGTGCTGCGAAGTTCATAAACAACAAAGAGCTTGAGCAGATTGGTGCAGGAGCAATCATCTGCAACGGATTCATACTCTCAATAGCGCCAGGGCTTGACATCCTAAAGAAAATTGGAGGGATACACAAGTTCATAAATTACAAAGGCGTTGTTTTTACTGATTCTGGAGGGTTCCAAATGTATTCTGATAAATTCCTTGAGAAAACAACAGATGACGGGATACATTTCAAAGACCCAATACACGGCGAAAGACTGCTTATAACTCCTGAGAAATCAATGGAGATGCAAAACACAGTGGGCAGTGATGTGGCGATGTGCCTTGATGACATGCCACTGTATGGCTCTGACAAAAAAAGAATACAGGAATCTGTGCTCAAGACAATAAGCTGGGCAAAAAGATGCAAACAACATCATGACGAAATAAAAGGAAATAGCGGACAGCTTTTGTTCGGCATAATACAGGGAGGAACAGACCCTGAACTGAGAGAATTCTGCGCAAGAGCAATAACAGCAATCAATTTTGACGGTTATGCATTTGGGGGACTGGCAATAGGAGAGCCGTCTGAAGAAACATTCTCTGCTGTGAAAGCTGCAATAAAATTCGTGCCTAAAGAAAAGCCAAGGTATCTTATGGGAGTAGGAACACCTGAACTAATACTCCAAGCTGTCTCAATGGGTGTTGACTGCTTTGACTCAAGATACCCAACAATGACTGCGCGCAATGGAACTCTTTTTACTCATAAAGGTCAGATAAACATTGACAAAAAAGATTTTGAGCTTGATGAAAAGCCAATTGATGAAAAGTGCAAGTGCTTTACTTGCAAGAATTTCACAAGAGCTTATATTCATCACCTAACACGACTGAAAGAGCCAACTGGAAACACACTGAAAACAATACACAATGTCACATGGATACAGAATTTTATGAAAGAGATAAGAACTGCAATAAAAGAAAATAGATTTGAAAAATTCAAAAAAGAATTCTTGAAGCAGTGAGAATTGAAAGTTTAAGGTCGCAATCTATCAGGATCCCTTGGCAGCAGGATTGCCTCGCGAACATTATCAAGATTAAGAACTCTCTGAGTCATCCTGTCAAGCCCAAAACCAACTCCACCATGAGGAGGCATGCCAAACTTGAATATGTTAGCATAATCCCCCATCTTATCAAGGTCAAGGCCTTTTTCTTTTGCCTGTGCCTTCAAGATTTCATACCTATGCTCTCTCTGCGCTCCTGTTGCAACCTCAACACCATTCCACAATAAGTCAAATGATTTTGTCTCATTAGGACTCTTGTCTGGCTTCATATGATAGAAAGGCCTCTTTGCCCACGGATACCTTGTCACAAAAATAAAATCAGAGCCAAATTTTTCTTTTGCAATATCTCCCATCATTTTCTCAGATTCTGGATCAAAATCCTCATTCTCAGGCAGAACTTTTCCTTTCTCTGCAAGAAGCTTCCTGCACTCGCTCATTGGAACTCTTGGAATCTTCTTTGGAATAGAAATATTTGCTTTAAGCAAGGCAAGCTCTGGCATGCAATTCTTCTGGACTTTCTTAAGAATATATTTTATTAGGTCTTCAATTGCATCCATGACTGTATTTTCATCTTTGATAAAGCCAATTTCAAAATCAATACCTGTAAATTCAGTCAGGTGTCTTGTTGTATGAGACTTCTCTGCCCTGAAGACAGGGCCAATCTCATACACTTTTTCAAAACCAGCTGCAACCATCATTTCCTTATACACCTGAGGGCTCTGTGACAGGAATGCTTTCTTGCCGAAATAATTAACCTCGAAAAGCTCTGCGCCTGATTCTACACCAATCACGGTAATCTTAGGAGTATTAATGTTAATGAATCCATTTTTCTTAAAAAATTCAACAGCTGCTGCATAAATCTCAGAACGCACCTTAAAGATTGCATTTATCTCAGGCCTTCGCGTATCAAGAAACCTAAAATCAATCCTCTTATCAAGATTTGTCTCAATCTTTCCAGAAATATCAATAGGCAATGGCTCTGCTTTGCTGAAAAGCTTTATTTTCTTTATGACAACCTCAAAACCTTTCTTTGCCTGCTCACTTTTGTTCATAACACCTGTCACTTCAACAACAGATTCCTTTGTTATCTGCGAGATTAAATCAAAAGATTCCTTTTCTGTTTCATTCTCCAGAGCAACGCACTGGGTGTTTCCAGTCCTGTCCCTCAAAAGAATGAACTTTATTTTCTTCAGGTCACGGACTTCCTGAGCCCAACCAGCAATAACCACACTTTTGCCTTCAAGATTCAAATCAACATCTGCTACGTATGTTCTTTTTGCCATTTTATTCTCAAGAGTTCGGGCTGGTTTAAAAATATTGCTAAATTTCTAAAACTTTTACTTTAACATATCAAATATTTTTTCACCAAATTTCTTTGCAGATTGCGGGCCATTTGCAGTAACTAATTTCCCATCAACAACAACATCCTTTGCAACAAATCTTGCACCTTTACTCTCAATAATCTTTTGCTGAGTTCCTTTATCATCATCCCAACAGGTCACGCTTTTGCCATCAAGAACTCCTGCGTGCGCAAGAATCATTGGAGCAATACAGATGGCTCCAAGAACTTTGACATTATCGCTCTCTGCAGCCGCCTTCGCAATATCAAGAGCAGCATGATGCGTGAAATAAACAGTAGCGCCAGGCCCACCAACAAAAATAACAGCCTCATAAAAATCATCCTTGACTTTTTTCAATGCAGCCTCAATTGTAAGGTCTGGCTTTATCTCACCGCCAAGAACCCCTTTAGCAGTGCCTGTTGTAAGACTTGCAACCTCTTGCTCATGCGACTTCAAAATATCTCTTGGGTAGAAAAATTCTTCATCACGAAATTTGTTTTGTGCAACAATAAAAAGTATCTTGGCCATAACACTCACCTCAAGAATAAAAAAGAAGAATTATATTAAAAATCTTCCGCTTCGCATGACACAATTCTTATCAAAATAAATTGTTGGTCTGTTAATGACACCATCAATGTGACATTTCGCATAAATCTTTCCACCAAGAGCAGAATTATTCCCAATAGCAACATGACACGTGCCAAGGACTTTCTCATCCTCAAGAACATTACCTGTAATTCTTGCCTTAGGATTTGTTCCTATCCCAAGCTCTGCGATGTTGAATGCAGATTTTCCGAGAGGCTTAATCATCTTAAGAAGCTTTTTTGCCATTGCTCCGTCACTGATATCATAAACATAGCCATTCTTAACTTTAAACGTGATTGGTTTTTTCAATTTTTCTTCAAAAATAGAAGCATCAACAACAAAAACACCATTTGACTTTCCTTCAAGAGGCGCAAAACAGACCTCGCCTGCAGGAAGATTTCCAAAGCCTTTTGGCTTTGAATAAATACCCGTATCATCAACCAGAACCCTTTTCTTTGAAACAACAACAGTAAAATCAGTTCCTTTTGCAGTTATTATCCTAACTTTTTTTACTTTCTCAAGGATTTTCCCAAGCTTGTTGTTAAGAGACTCTATCTTTTTGTAATCAACAGGAATACATCTTTTCATCATGCTTTCTGTTATTCCTGGCATTGATGCAATCCTTGCATTTGTTTTCCTTGCTGCTTTTGTTGCATTTGTGTGAGACAAAGACATTGTCGTGACAAGCAGTATAATATCATAACCTTTCTTCATAACTTCAGCCACAAGCTTTGGAGGCTCTTCGCCATCAATCTTTCCGACAGGAATAGTGATAAGCAAGACATTTTTTGCAATCTTCATTGCTTCGTAAAAGAAAGCTTCTGCAATCCTCTTCCTAAGCTTATCGGTAATAATCAAGACAGAATCTTTCTTAGTCAGGCCCATGCATTGCTTGAGTGCTATCTGTGCTGCTTTTCTCATGCTAACACCTCATTTTATCTTCTGCTTCAATTTTAGCTCAAGAACAAGGTTTTCAAGCTTCTCAAGGCTATATTTTATTGTGTCAAACTTCTTTCGCGCAGGAATGTTCCTAAAATCAAACATCATAAGCTCCTCATATATATCAGCAACAAAATCCTTTATCTCAAGAGCTGTATCAAAATCACCCTTTATGCTTGAATTCACTGCTTTCCTGACAAGCTCTCCAACAAGATCGCACAGGCCAGGAAGATAAGTGTGGGTGCAAACGCCAAGGTCTTTTGCAGACAGAAGCTTTTTGTTTTTTGCAAGATTGAAATAGCATGATGCCTCAACATACTCCTCAAGGGCTTCTGAGTAAGCACCGACAGAAGCGAGCGATTCATCTTTCTTCAGAAGCAAATTCATTTTTTTGATTGCTGCTTTTGCCTCTTCAAGCTGCCTCTCAGCCTCTTTAAGGTCGTGCCTGTGCACAGAGTAAATCGCACCTTTCGCCAGCTTAAGTATGTCTCTTGAGTCTTTTATGAGTTGCTCCCTTGCAGCATCAAAAACCTCCATCTCTTTGCGCATCTCAGAAAATGCCTTTTTATCAAAAGTTAGTGCTTTCATAAAACTGTTTAAAAAGATGAATAATATAAATGTATCGGAAGCGTTTGCCTTCACAGTTCGTTCACTGTTCTGGCCATTGATATTAGACCTTCGACAGCGGTAAACGGTTAACGGTGCACGATTAACGGATTATAACGAAAAGTTTATATATGTTTAAGAGAATTTTTATACAGAAAGAATATAGAATCAAAAAAGGGATGAATAAATGCCATCTATACTAAGCAACGTGGTTTTGTTCTTTGAAAAGATAGGTATATACGATGTAGTGCTTCCGTTCCTTCTCACATTCACAATAGTTTTTGCAATACTTGAAAAGACAAGAGTTCTTGGAGTTGAAAAGATAGGAACAGGCAAGGAAAAAGAAGAGTACTCAAGAAAGAATCTTAATGCAATGGTCGCATTTGTGATTGGCTTCCTTGTCATAGCATCTGCAAGGCTTGTCGAGGCGATAACAAGGGTCTCTGCACAGGTTGTTGTCCTCTTGCTATTGTCTGTGTTCTTCCTTATGCTGGTCGGAACATTCTTCAAGAAAGAGGAAGAAGTTGCTCTTGAGAAAGGATTCTGGAGATACCTCTTCATGATAATAATGTTCGTCGGTATTGTATTCATATTCCTTGACGCAATCAAGACAGAAGCAGGAGTGAGCTGGCTGATGATTTTCATTTACTGGCTGAGAAGTTTCTGGACAAGCACAGCAGTGGCATCAATAATATTGATAATAGGAATCATAGCATTTATGTGGTTCATTGTATGGGGACCAAAAGCACCAGAAACACCATCACCAAAAAAAACAGAAAAAGAAAAAAAAGAAGGAGAAACATAATGAGGTGAAATGAATGTTCCAGCTTCAATACAGCGGGGGGCGCTTCCAGGAATTGTTCTATTATCTCGAAGATTGGGGTCTGAGTGACGTCATACTACCATTCATACTGATATTCACAATTGTTTTTGCTGTGCTGTCAAAGATACAGTTATTTGCAGAAAACAAGTATAACAGCGTCATTTCACTAGCAATTGCACTCATGGTGGTCATACCACACACCCTTGGAAAATATCCTCCTGGAATGGACATTGTAACAATAATAAACACAGCACTTCCAGAGGCAACACTGCTGATAATTGCAATCGTGATATTATTGATACTCACAGGCCTTTTATGGGGCGAAGCACCAAAAAGCGGTTTATTCATTGGCATTGTCGCAATAATTGCAATACTAATCCTTGCTTCAATATTCCTATCAACAATCACCCCAATACCGATAATATCGAACCTGGATCCAAGACTCATAACATTAATAGTTGGAATACTTGTATTTGGACTTATCTTCCTTTATGTTGGCAGTAAAGGAAAACCAGGGGCGGGTGGATTAATCAAAGCCTTAAAAGAGCTTGCAAAATAAAATAAAAAAAAAAATGGTAACATTACTTGACACAGGATTACTGCAGAAGTTTGACATAATTTTTCCTTTCCTTCTGGTCCTTACTCTTGTATATGTAGGGATGAACAGGATAAGCTGGTTCAAGGATAAGCAAGCATTCTGCTTTATCATAGCATTTGCTCTTGCACTACTCACTATTTTCAGCAGGGTAGCTGTGAGAACAATAAATATGATGGCTCCATGGTTTGTGCTTCTTTTCATATTCATGATTCTTGTATTAATGGCATACATGGCTTTTGGGATTAAAGAAGAGACTATCATTGAAACAATCACAAAAGGAAAATATGCAACTGATTTTGGATACTGGGTTCTTGCCCTTGTTTTGATAATCGGGCTCGGCTCACTTGCAACAGTAATATCAGAAGAAAAAGGATTTATGGGGCTTGCTGGCGAAGAAGCCGCGGGTGCTGCAGAAAAAATTAGTTTCTGGACAACAATAACTCACCCAAAAATACTTGGGCTGGCATTACTGATGCTTGTTGCATTATTCACAATACAGAAATTAGCTGCAAAAAACTAATTTAAAAAAATTATTTCTTTGCAGTTTTAACTGTTTTTGTTATCCGTCCTAATTCTTGCACGCTAGATGTGAGTTCTGGAAGAACTTTTTGAAAAACCTTTTCCATAGCCTTTATTTCTGTTCCAACATCAAGAAGATTTTTATCATACTCGCCTATCTTAGAAACAATAGCTTTATGCAAGTTATCAATATCTGACTTAAGGTCTATAAGCGATTGCTCAATCTTATCAAGCCGTGAATTTGTTATTTCTTTCCATTCGCTGAACTTAGTCAGCTCTTTTGTAAGTTCATTCCATTTTTCTTCAACAATAGATTCTGCAATTTCCTCAAAACCAGATGTTTTTACAGGCTTTGCCTCTGCAGGAAACTCCTCAGGTATCATAGGCGTTGGTGGCGGCGCTCCTGGTCCTGTTGGTGTTGCAGGAGGGCCTGCCTCGATCTGAGCGATGGCATTATAGATTTGTTTAGGAGTATACCCTTGGGCCTGAAGAGAACTGATTATTTCTTCATTTGACATTCCTTGTGATTTCATAAAATCAACTTGTTCTATCGGTAAACCAGCGGGCTCTTCTGTACGTTCATAAGAAATAGTTTCTGGAGGTGCTTCCTTCTTCTTTTTAAATATGTCCATAAATGCCATTTTTATCACCTCCTTCATGCCGGTACTTTAGTACAGAGGCATTGATATACTACAGTATATTATTTGGAATATTATTAAATAATCATTGCTTTTATAAATTTTTTGGTGATTTTTAGAAATTTATTCTTCTGGCTCTTTTTCAGCCTTGTCGTTACCACCAACGATTTCCCTGACAATGTTCTCAACAGTCTCGCGCGTAACAAACCTCGTAGGGTCCCAGAGCTCAACATAGCGTTTCATAATACCAACATCTTCTTTTTTTGCAGTAAGCCTTAGCTCTTTGACAAGTGTTATCATTTTATCTTCAACATCAGTAATCATTTGCTTGATCTCTATTATTTCGGAATTTAGTGTCTTTATGTCTACGTTTGCTTTTTTGCTGTGAACAAGCATATTCTGTTCTATAAGGGTGAGCTTTTTCCTGAGTTCTACGTACCTCTCTTCAGATATCCTGATCCTTGCGGCAAGATTGTTTACCTTTTCTGTGAGTTCTACTATCTCTTGAGGGGGGCCTGCCTCTGGTTTTGGTTTGCTGCCAAAAAGGCCGAACCCTGCGCTGGGCTGTGATGGTGGTGCTGGCACCTTGGTTTCAAATTCGTCTGGCATACCTCCCACAGAATAAGGGGAGAATAATAAACTTGTGTAACCATATTTGAGTGGTTATCAAATATAATATAAAATATATTAAAAATGATTAAAAAACACAAAATATATAAAATAATATATTTTTCTATGGGTAAAGGCATGAAAAAACCAATATCTGCAACAATAGAAGAAGATCTAATCAAATGGATTGCCAAGAAGGTTTCTAAGGACAGAACAAGATACCGTAATAAATCACACCTGATAGAAATTGCAATCGAAAAACTACGTGAAGAAGAGGGAGAATAATGCCCAAGTGCGGAGAATATGAGATAATCAGGGAAGGAGAAGAAATCATAGTCAGGATAGATTGCGAAGAATGCACATTCATCCCCTCCATAGAAGACGAGCCAAAGGCAATGTCCATAGCGATGGATGCCCTTGCAGAAGCAGGAAACGCAACAAAACTCCTGTTCGTGCAAAAAAGAGATTATGAGTATGACTATAACCAGACCCAGATTCTTGTTGAGATAGCAAAACTCTACAAAGATTTTCTTAAACACAAGATGGCACATGCGCTTCTCTCAACGCCAGCATGCAGCAGATTCATTAACCCAAGATATATGGAATTGCATAATACAATATATTCCATAATGAAAGAAGACCCGATCGGAGCATACGTCACCCTTAAAAGAATAGCCAGACGAGAACACAGCGTGATAGAAGGCGGATTTATACAAAAA